>CBDUTM010000124.1:0-5584 GCA_965369985.1 uncultured bacterium
ATAACAAAAGCCAATATAAAAATTTCTAACAAACCCCGTCGTTCATAATAAAATTAAAGGGGGAGAATATTTTTTCTCCCCCCTTAACATTTTTCCACAGCCTATGAGATCCTTTCTTCAATTATAGACTGATTCAAACTCATCTTCGTCATTCTACTTAAGATAAAGCATGCGTTTGATTATACTTGATTGAGCATTAACACTTGCTCCGGAACCAATGGATATCTTGTAAAAATAGATACCACTCACAACATTTGCTCCTTTACTATTCTGTCCAAACCATGTTGCAGAATGTGAACCTGCACTTTGATTTGCGTTTACAAGGGAGATTACTTCCTTGCCAAGAATATCATAAATAACCAATTTTACATTTTCGTTATTCGCAAGTGTATAATTGATCGTTGTTGTGCCGTTGAACGGATTCGGGTAATTCTGCGCTAAAGATATTGCCTGTGGAATGGTGCTTATTTTACTATCATCCACACCAGTGACAAGACCATTATCAACATCTACAAGAAATGGAGTCAACGTTGTAAAGTTGTTAGGTCCATCAGGAGGCGAGTAAATTCTAAACGCCTCGAACGAGCTATTAACGATCATCACATTACCGGCTGCATCAACGTTTACGTCACGGATGCTGCTACCGCCACCGCCCGGAAGATTTATGATACCTGTGTCTACTACAGATTCTGAAGCAGCAAAACTTGCTTCAAATAAACCTGTGGTCATACTATAGCTCATAACATTATGTAGAGGTCGTGCAGTGTTTTTACGAGTTACGTATACATGACCGCCTGCTTCATCTAATCCGAGACCATTGAAATTTGTAGCTTGAGTGCCATCGGCATTATGAGCTGAATCGCTTGGAGCTGCGTTATCAAGATTCACATGCCAGATTTCAACGGGCGAAGCTGAGATATCCCATTTACTTAGTCCCCAAACACCATCCGCTAAAGCTAATGAATCGTATGCCTGCTGTACTATGTAGAGATATCCATCTGCATCCATTTCTATGCGGAATGAATGACTCTTTGTCGACGTTGGAATTACAACCGTACCGGGACCAGTAAAAAGTTCATTGGTTGCGCCAATGGCATAACTCTTTATCTCTGCCATATCAAAACCGTCGCCATCTGTGGGACTATCATTATCAGAACCGGTTCTTGCTCCGGTCTGTTCGACTGTATAGAGAACCCTATTAGCACCTTCGCCTACAACGAGAGCATCTGAAATAGGATTATGGTTTGATAGATCAGAGAAATCCAAAATAGTTACTACGCTTCCTGTCGAAAATTCACCATCACCGACTGCCAATCCGCCTTTCTTGGGATCATCCCGGTTACTGGCAAGACTGAACACGTAAACCTGATCGTCCGGTCCAACAGTTACACCCCAAGGAGAACCTTCATCGGAAAATCCTGTTGCCCAATCAGCATCGGCATTTCCTGTTGCAAATGCAATTGATTGTAATGAGCCGCGATATTTTCCGAAAGAATCGTGCAGATAAACTCCTCTGTCGGTCAGAATTCCGCCGTCATTTCCTGAAGTTCCGCCCGTGCGCTCGGTAACATAAGCTGTACCGAAGAAAGTGCTATTGTTATTATTATTTGATGCTACGCCCGAAGAACTCCAATACCAGCTGTCTGGGCCTGTATCAAAACTAATCAACTCAAATCCCGAAGAACCTGTATCGTCCGATGCCTTAATTTCTATCGTATAGACTCCGGATGTAGCACTGCCTCCTGCAGCAAGGGTACCGTCCCAATCTACATCATTAAAGCCAACCGATGTTCCAGGATCGCCTCCTGCAATGGTAATAGTCTGAACAACACTACCATCAGAATTATCCTTAATTGTAATAACGACTTCTGTGGCAGCCTGATTTAGATTGTAACTGATCGTGGCAGGAAACGTGCCGGTGTAAGTTACTGTTACCGACGAAGCATAAACATTAGCTTTTACTTCCGCCACGCCGATAAATAAGGCTATGCACAGAAATAAGATCGTCACTGTTTTTCTCATCTTTTTTTCTCCATTTTACTTATTATATAATTTCTTTAGATTTTGGCATTGTGCCAATCCACATTTCTTTGAAATTACTTCCTCCTCTCGATTTAAATAATTATCTTTAACCAAATATATTACACTGCCTCTTGCAGATCCTGGCCATTATCTTTAGCCGAGATCAAGTTAGAAATTTCATATAGCATAAGTTCCAATATCATCAGCTGTGATATCCGCGCCTGGCAGGAATAGCTTCCTAAGAGATTGGTTGGAACACCGGTTGTAAGGACATATTGAGATATATCAGCTAATGGTGACGGCGAGAAATTTGTGATCCCTACTGTTACAGAACCGTGCTCTCTAGCCGTTTTTAATGCCGATACAATTTCCTGTGTTTCCCCCGAATGCGATATTCCGATGATTACGTCTCCCTTTTTAAAGGTAGACGTAATATTTTGGATAATAGAACGATCTCTTAAAAATGTGCTGAAAATACCAAGGCTTCCGAGAGAATCACAAAAAATATGCGCTACTCCGGCTGATCCGCCTAAGCCTATTATCAATATTTTACCTGCTTTCAATATTTCGGAGGCAAGTAACTTCATGGTCTCTTCATCGCAATTGTTAAGAGTGGTTTCTATATGATGTTGAAAATTTTGCTTAAGAACTTCCTTAATATTTGATCTTCCTTCATTATTATCTATCTCGATATAGGCTTTTTTACCACTGCGAAGAAGTTCAGGTACAAGAGAGATTTTAAAATCTGCAAATCCTAAGTATCCTAATGATCTGCAAAATCGAAGAACTGTCGCATCGCTGGTTTCGCATCTTTTGGCAAGCGCCTGAAGAGAAAGAAGTACTACTTCATCCATGTGATTTTGCGTGTAATCAGCCACACGCTTTTCAGAGTTCCGAAGCGAATTATATCTATTATTTATTAAAAAAATCGGGCTTTTTGTATCAGTATGCGAGTTTAATCACCTTATATTTATTATTGATACATACACCTCAACACTATATGTAGTTATTACAACATAATCTAACATATATGTGTTTATTTTACAACCTTGGTTGATGATAATTACTATTGGTGAAACTTATTGTCAAGCTAAAATTTTTTCTAAATTTATTCCGACATCTAATTGTGACTTGTCCGGATTACTGGAAACATATACTATGTAACAGAATTAGACTCGCGATGCTCAAATCTCCTAAGCGATGAATTATAGGAATATATTCCGAATAAGTAGTCGCAGATCTCTTATTTTGCCTGGTTATTTAGAAGTTACTGATTTAGTGTCATATTTGAGTACCCTACTTCTGTAAGTCCTTGATACTCAGTTAAGGGCAATGGCCTTTTAAGCCATTGACCGATGGTTCGAGTCCATCCGGGCGCACAACTCAAAAGCACTGTTATCAATGCTTTTAGAAGTTTTTCTGGTTCAATTTATCAACATTAAAAAAATGTCACAATAGTGTCACATCTTTATCATATTCCAGCCTATTCGGTCCGCTTTGAAATGAAGATGGACTTTTCAGTGATCCTCTGAAAAGCCCGTATAGTGTAGTATTTAAGCGGTGTTTTAGAGTGGGCCCTGTTGGACTCGAACCAACGACCGTCCGATTATGAGTCGGATGCTCTAACCAACTGAGCTAAGGGCCCGAAACTGCAAGGCGTAACTTACTTGGGTAAGCAAGTAATGTCAAGCCGAGTATTTTATACGGCCAGCGTTAATTGAATAGGTCGGGTTCTTTCTCCTCTTCTTCGCCATTCGATTTCATTTTATCGGTGAGTTCTTTCTGTTCCCGCAATAAATTTGATATGTCTTCTCCTTTGCTTTCGGCGTCTCGGAGCTTCTCTCTGACAGCTTTAATCTCGTTATCGAGAAGGAGTTGCTTCAGCCGGGATTTACTTTCGGAGAGGATCTTGGATTCATCATTTACCAATGATATTCCTTCCATTAGTTTCATCAATAGCGCCCGCTCAACAGCATCATCGATCTCGTCGAAGAGTTTAGAATCGCTTCCGCGCTTATCATCTTTCATCAGGACTTTCGCAATGCTCGCCAGCAGCTTGTGAGAAATAGTATAACTGTCGAGAAATTCCTTAACAGAATTAACAGTGTCCTGATTCGATGAAAACAGGAGCATAACAAGCTGATATTCGATCTTCTGAATAACACTTTTCATTTTTACGCTGACTTTGCCCTGCTCGTTCTCTTCTCGGTTTTCATATGGTTTGAATTTTTTCGATTCCTGCTTGAGTAGTCCTGCATCCACACCCAGCGCGGAAGCAAAATCCTTCAGAAGGATGTCTTTTGCCAGCTCATCTTTAAGTTCAAAAAGTTCTTCCACAATTCCCTTTATCGCTCTCACTTTCAATGTGGATTCAGATAGCTCTTCTTCCGAAAGCAGACCGAACCTGAATTCCACGTAGCCGGCCGCATCGGCAATTAATTCTTCTAATTTTTCCGGGCCTTCTTCACGAACAAAACTGTCGGGGTCACTCCCATCGGGCAGTTTAACTATCCCCACTTCAAAACCGCTTTCCATCAGAACTATTGCCGCCCGGGTAGCCGCTTTTTGCCCTGCTTCGTCGCCATCGTAAAGCAATACCGCAGAATCCGCATACCGCTTAGCGAGCCGCGCCTGTCCTGTTGTAAGCGCAGTGCCCGATGTTGCAGCGGCGTTCATCACTCCCAATGCCACAACGCTGAGCAGATCCGTATATCCCTCAACCAGCACTATCTGATTGGATTTTCTCACATCGTCCTTAGTCTGAAATAGACCGTATAGAACTCTCCCTTTTGTATAAATGGGCGATTCAGGACTGTTAACATATTTAGCCGCTTCGGTGTCGGTGTCCGTCCATATCCTCCCTCCGAACGCCACTACTTTTCCGGCTTCATTCAGCACCGGAAAAATTATCCTGCCTTTAAACCGCTCCCAGATCTTCCCCTTCTCGCTTTTGCCTAACAGCCCGACTTCCATTTGCGATTTTTCGTCAAATCCTTTGGCAGTCAATTTGGGTTTCAGCCATTCCCAATCGCCCGGAGCTAATCCGATGCCGTAAGTTTTCAGCATCTCTCCTGATATCCCCCTGTCGCTCAAGTAATCTCTCGCTTTCGCTCCTTCATCACTCAAAAGTTGTTTATGATATTCCGATGCAGCGGCTCTATTCACCTTATAGAGCATAGCGGATCGGCTTTCGCCTTCCTCTTTCAGTCCCGATTCAGGCAGTTCAATTCCGGCGTTTTTAGCCAGCATTTTGACCGCATCAATGAAATTTACTTTTTCATATTCCATCACGAAACTGAACACGTTTCCGCCGCGATTACAGCCGAAGCAATGCCATATCTGTTTCGGCGCGTTCACGCTGAACGACGGCGTTTTCTCATGATGGAACGGACAATTCGCGAAATAGTTTACTCCCTTTCTCTTGAGCTTCAGATAGCTGCCCACGAGATTCACTATCTCATTTGAATCTCGCACCTGATCTATTATGTGTTCGGGAATTCTCATCTTATTTCAGCTCAACTACCGTTACTCCCGTGCCTCCCTTTTCCGGCGGCGGAGTATG
>CBDUTM010000125.1:0-5550 GCA_965369985.1 uncultured bacterium
CAAGGGGCGGAACAGGTATCATATTAAAAATCGCCAGAACCAGATTTATCATTACTAAAAAGTAAAGCATATATTGAAAAAATCCGAGAAAACTTCCGTCTACACGCATTCCCATCCCTTGCATCAGCCGAATAAGCATCCCGGTTGCTGCCGCCATCAGTACATTGGATACAGGTCCTGCCAAGGCGATTTTGAGCATATCCTTCTTCGGGTCTGCTAAATTATATGGATTAACCGGAACCGGTTTTGCCCAACCGAAATGCAAAATAACTATCATTAATGTTCCTAAAGGATCGAGATGCGCCAGAGGATTAAGAGTTAGTCTGCCCTCGTTTTTCGCTGTCGGGTCACCTAATCTGTTTGCCATCCATCCGTGAGCGTACTCATGAAAACTCAAGGCAAAAAGGATCGGTGGAATACTGAGTAACAGTGATGTGAGATTCATATTCATCCTCTTGGATGAAACGTTTTATGCACTTCTTTCAAATATTCGCGATCAAGATGAGTGTATATCTGTGTTGTGGCAATACTCGCATGCCCGAGCATCTCCTGAACCGAACGAAGGTCGGCTCCCCCCTCAAGTAAATGAGTAGCGAATGAATGACGAATAGTGTGCGGACTTATATTTTTGTCGATACCTGCTTTCGCAACATATTTTTTAAATATCTTAAAAAATCCGTCTCGTGACATTTTTCTGCCTCTGCTATTGAGATAGAGATAATCTCCGGATTTTTCTATATTGAATAATTGCGGTCGCGCATCGGTTTCCCATAATCCGATCCACCTGAACGCCTCTTCTCCCAGAGGTATGAACCGTTCTTTTGATCTCTTGCCGATCACTCTGATAAAATCCTCGTCTTTAAAAATATTTGCCCTGCTTAAGTTGATCAACTCACTTATCCTTAATCCGGCGCCGTATAAAGTCTCGTGCATCGCCCTGTCTCTAATCCCGATTAGAGTGGAAGTATCAATTGCATTTAATATACGCTTTATTTCAGTATACTCAAGAACCTGCGGTAACTTTTTACCTATTTTCGGCGTTTGAAAATTGATTGTCGGATCTTCCTCGGCTATTTTTTCGTCCTCGAGGTATCTGTGAAATGCTTTTATGGCTGACAGGTTTTGAGCCACACTTCTGGCTGAAAGACCTAAAGCAGACAGCTCCGTGAACATCGAGGCGATTACCCCTGAATCTATATCCCCGGCTCTGGTGATTCCTTTATCTCCAAGAGTTCGTAAATAACGATTCAGTGCCGTGCCGTATGCGGATATAGTATTTTCAGATAGATTTCTTTCTAAGCGAAGATGAAGGAAAAAATCGCGTAAACCGTCACTTAATTCAGTCTTGTCACTGTCTGTTACTCTTTCCAATGTATTGCTTTTGCGAACTCGTTGACTGATTTAAAATCCATTTCCGATTCGTGTACGGTTCCGGTTACAATGAAAGAAGCGCCTGCCCGAGCTCTGAGCTCTGCTGTTTCGGGAGAGCGAATTCCTCCACCTACAAAAACGGGAATATTTACTTCTGATGTCACAGATGATATGGTCTTAAGCGGCACCGGCATATCCGCGCCACTCCCTGCTTCAAGATATATCGCCTTCATACCGAGAAGCTCTGCCGCGACGGCATGAGCAATCGCTATATCGGTTTTTTTCCTTGGAAGCGGTAAGGTTCCGCTCATAAATTGCGCTGTAGTAATACTCCCCGATTCAATTAAAAGATACGCCGTGGAAATAGCTTCGACATTCGATCTCTTGATACGCATTGCGGAAATTACCTGTTCACCAATAATTTTATCTGCGTTTCTCCCGCTTAGCAGGGAGAGATAAAGCAACATATCCGCTTGACTTGATACCTGTTCTGATGAGCCGGGAAATATTATAATTGGTAGATCAGTAGTTTTTTTCAGCGCGGAAATAGTAGATTCAAAATCGCCGCTGTTGATGAAACTTCCCCCGACCAGAATCCCATCTGCATCTCCCTCCGATATCTGCTCTGAAATATCAGGCACAGATTTCTGTTCGATCGAATCCGGGTCGATCAAGACAAGATAAGCGCTGCCTCTTGCTTCAACTTTCTTGAGAAGATCTGTCCAGGTGGACAATTGTTAAGCCGCTTCCCGAAGGAGTTCGACCAACCTGTCCATCTCCTTCTTTGACCTTTTTTCCGTGACGCAAACGAGCATCCCATTTTCTATCTCGTAATCAAATGGTGATAGATCAATTCCCGCGAAGAATTTTTTTGATAGAAGGGAATCAATAATTTTTGAGGGTGCTATTGGGGTTTTCACTACGAATTCTTTGAAGAACGGGGCGCTGAACATCAGCTCATAACCGGGTAATTTAGCGATTTCTTCCGCAAGATAATGGCTTCTCTTGGTACTCAGTTCCGCTACGGCGCTGATCCCTTGCTTACCCATCAGAGCCATATAAATAGCTGCTGTAAGCATTACTATACCTTGATTAGTACAGATATTGGAAGTAGCTCGCTCCCTTCGTATATGTTGTTCCCTTGTCTGTAATGTAAGGACGAATCCTCTCTTTCCATCTACATCCCAGGTTTGACCTGCGATCCTGCCGGGCATTCTCCGAACAAGATCCATTTTCGCTGCAAATATTCCAAGATATGGTCCTCCGAACTGTGTGGGACTTCCTAATGCCTGACCTTCTCCCACGACGATATCGGCGCCGTACTCACCCGGTTTTTTTAATATACCCAGCGAAATCGGGTCCGCGCTCACAATAAAAAGGCTACCGTTCTCGTGAGCAATATTCGCCATCTCTTCTGCTTCTTCAATGCATCCGAAGAAATTCGGTGTTTGTACCAAAACCGCAGCAGTATCTGCGTCAATCAATGATTTAAGTTCTTCAATATTTGTAACTCCATCCTTTTCGGGGACGGTTACAAGTTCCAAATGATCACCTTGGATATATGTTTTTACGACATCCCTATGAGAAGGATTCACTGTTGAGGCTATCAGAAGTTTGTTTCTCTTCGTATAGCTGGTGACAAGCAGAGCCGCCTCTGCCAATGCGGATGCCCCGTCATACATGGAGGCATTTGATACATCCATTCCCGTCAAAGCGCAGATCATAGACTGATACTCGAATATTGCCTGAAGGGTGCCTTGCGCCACTTCAGGTTGATAAGGCGTATACGCCGTAAGAAATTCTGAGCGACTTATTATTTCTCCTATTAAACTGGGAACGAAATGGTCATAAGATCCTCCCCCGAGAAAAGAAACCGCCTCACCGGAGTGAAGATTTCCGTTTGCCAGCTCGCTTAGGATCTTCGAAACTTCATATTCAGAAAGTCCGTCTTCTAATGATTCAAAACTTGTATTTAGTAGCTCTTCCGGAACATTTGACAGCAGCTCTTCAAAGCTCTCAACGCCAATGGCGGAGAGCATTTCTTCCCTATCCTTTTCAGTGTTCGGGATAAGATGAAATGCTTCCTTGATCGTCATTCAATCATTCCTGAATAGTCATCTGCGGAGAGAAGATCCGCGAGTTCCGCTTCGTCGCTGAACTCGATTTTAGCTATCCAGCCCTTTCCGTACGGATCATCGTTAACCCATTCAGGGGAATCTAAAAGCCCTTCATTTATTTCAACGATCTTGCCCGACAGAGGAGCAAATAGATCTTCTACGGTTTTCACCGCTTCTATGGTTCCGAAAGGATCGCCTTTTTTGGTTTCGGCTCCTATTTCCGGCATTTCGATCCAGGCAATGTCCCCCAACTCAGATTGCGCAAAATCAGTAACTCCGATAGTTGCAACATTGCCCTCGATTTTTGTCCATTCATGTTCTTTAGTATACTTTATGTCATTCGGTAGGTCCATTCACTACCTCCTCTATAATTTCTTTTGCTTTATTCTCTATTGATCCCGGATAATCACCTCTTTTCATTAATGTAGGATCAAAATGAAAGTTCTCGATAAAACCTGTATCATAATCACCTTTAGCAAACCGGTCATCCTTCAAAACCTGAAGGTGAAAAGGCAATGTCGTCTTTGGACCCTCGATCACACATTCTTCGATTCCGCGCTTCATTCTTCCTATAGCTTCTTCTCGCGTCCTTCCCCATGATATCATCTTCGCAAGAAGCGAGTCATAATACATTGGAATTTCATAACCGGCGTAAACATGAGTGTCTACTCGTATTCCTACTCCCCCCGGAACGTGGAAAGCGGTTATACGAGTCGGTGAAGGCATAAATTTATTTTCCGGGTCTTCAGCGTTTATACGGCATTCAATAGCGTGCCATTGCGGCTTCGCGGCTAATACTTCAGGGCTGATAGGCTCTCCGGCTGCAATACGTATCTGTTCTTTTATAAGATCAACTCCGTAAACCATCTCCGTCACCGGATGTTCAACCTGTATCCGGGTGTTCATTTCCATGAAATAAAAATTTTTATCTTTGTCGAGCAAATATTCGATCGTCCCCGCGTTTCTGTAGTTTGCCTCCCTGGCGCCGTTTACCGCAGCGTCGCCCATCTTCTTTCGGAGTGCATCATCCACAGCAGGCGAAGGAGATTCTTCGATCAATTTCTGGTGCCTGCGTTGCACAGAACATTCTCTTTCACCGAGATGGATCACATTCCCATGATCGTCGGCAAGAATTTGAATTTCAACGTGTCGCGGATTGAGAAAATATTTTTCGATGTAAAGATCACCATTATCAAAATTAGCCTGTGCTTCTGTCTTCGCCATGAGAAACTGATTTTCCACTTCTTTCTCATTGTTAACAATTCTCATTCCCTTTCCACCACCACCGGCAGTGGCTTTGAAAATGACAGGATAACCGATTTTATTGGAAATTTTTAGCGCCTCTTCCACTGTGTCCACGATCCCTTCGCTGCCGGGTATAACCGGAACTCCAGCGCTTTTCATCGTCGCTTTTGCTCTGACTTTATCACCCATTGCCTGAATTACTTCAGAAGACGGTCCGATAAATGTGATCCCGGAATCTTCAACACAATCGGCAAAGTTTGCATTTTCTGCAAGAAAGCCGTAACCGGGATGAATGGCGTCTGAGTCGGTGATCTCTGCTGAAGCCAATATACGCGGAATTAAAAGGTAACTTTCATTTCCCGGTGAAGGCCCGATACATACTGCTTCGTCAGCAAACTTCACATGGAGAGAATCTTCATCGGCCTCGGAATACACGGCAACCGTGGTAATTTTGAGCTCGTGGCACGCACGGATAATCCTGAGGGCAATTTCACCTCTATTAGCTATCAATATTTTTTTAAACATTCGAGAGCTTTTACTCTGCCTCTAATAAGAAAAGTGGTTGATTGTATTGCACAGGATCAGCGTTCTCAACTAATATCTTACTTATGACCCCCGCTTCCTCAGCTTCAATTTCGTTCATCAGCTTCATAGCCTCAACAATGCACAACACATCTCCAACCTTAATTTTGTCACCTACTGAAACATATGGACTCGCATCAGGCGACGGAGAAATATAAAATGTACCTACCATCGGAGATTTGATTTCAACACCTGTTTCCTGCAAGAGCTCCGGTTCACCTGAAGAAATATCCGA
>CBDUTM010000126.1:0-5547 GCA_965369985.1 uncultured bacterium
AGCAAGGAGTATAATATCTCATTACTGTACTGTAAACCATCAGAATTCGTTCCCGGCATCCGAACTAAGCCGGAAAGTGATCCGCTCCATCCTGTGGGTAAAGAAGTCTTATAATAATAAGCCCAAAGGAGAAGGTCCCACGCCCCGGTGCCCGGTTGAAGATTAAAATTCAGATCGGTACCGTCATCTACGCTGTTAGCCGAGCCGCTCGGTATCTTAAATCCTGCTCCAACCGCTATTTCAGTACTGGAAGCAATATTTATCGGTTTCAGACTATATTTTCCGATAAGGCTTATATCCCCGATGCCATCTGCCCCAAACGTTGTGGGACCACCGAAAGACCGACTTGTCTTCACGTAAGGAGCCGCTAAAGTAAATCCCCATCTCCTGTTTATTCCGTAATGTGCCTGCATTGTATATGATTGTATCGAGCCGCTTCCGAGAAGATCGATATTTGATCTATCGCTACCAATAAACATTCCATTGAGACTGTTATATTCATGACCGAAACTTAATCGTAGCGTTTTTGCCGGTGTTACCCCGATCTCGAATGAGCTGGCAGATGCGGAACCTGTGGTGCAGCAAAGCTGTGCGTCAGCCTTGGCATTTATAAAGACAACCATTAACACAAGCGTAATAATTCTAAATGATTTCATAGTAAACTCAACCTTCCCATAATTCAGTCGCCCTGTTAAAAGCACTCCAGGCAAACCAGTAAGCGACATAAGATTTCGGCTGGGACAATTTCTCGCCCTGTAAACTTCCCGCGATCGCCACTCCATCAAGATTCCAACTGCTACCTGTCTCGTCATCGACAAATCTCACTCCGGAAAGCGACCCAATTTTAGCTCCTGATACTAATTTTAACGTTAGATCCTGGCCATTGACATTAGCAACAAAAGCTCTCATCATTCTTGACCCCGGATCACCGAATACGGCGATCGAAACTCCATTCACATTATCGTTTAATATTGCTCGGCCGGCATTAAAACTGAACATCGGATACGCTTTCGTCTCGCTGCCTATAAACAGACCAATTACCCTTATCTTAGGTAACAGCCTTGTATCATTATATTTCATTTCGAATAATGGAGGATTATTTGCATCAGTATAATTCCTATAAACTGTTCCGCTATAACCTGAGGGATTTCTCCCGCCCGAATTTGGGTTCATGATAAGAGTTCCGGGATGAAGATTTTTCCATCCACCCCACTCGATCTCCGTGTGCTCTATAAGCTCTAACTTCGTATCAATAAGGCTTCCTCTGTCTGCCTGAAGCCTGAGCTGCGGCCAGTTGCTGTCGGTTTGCCGGTCGAACATGATCAAATTATTCTGCATTAATAATCCTGATACGCCAAATGTATGGACAGAGCCTTCTATCGTGGATTTAAATACTATACTTGAACCGGTGAGAGGACAAAATGACACCGTGTACGGAGTAGAGCTTGATGGCTCATTGGCAATTTCATGCTGATCCATCATTTTATGAGGGTAAGCGTAAGCCTGCCCGTCGATCACTACCCCTACAACCAGATAACTGTTATTCAACCAACTACCATCTGCGGCACTGTCCCATATCGGATTATTTATAGAAGGAATTCCATCTTTAGGTACACCACCTGAAAATATTTCACCGGGTAAATCATTCCAGCCTTCTAAGAGTGAATCCATACTATTTGAACAGGTCCAAAATAGTGAAGTTGACAGTATTAATATTAATAATTTAATCGTATAATCCCTTTCGTTTTCAAATGACATTAATTTCAACTATAAAATGAGACAAATTTACGTTCTTTTATGTAACTTGCGTTACAAGATAACAGTAATAATGCGAATTATAACAAACTGCTTATTTATGGGTTTGTGAAGATTCTCCTGTTTGGACTCCGGCTCCATGTATATACACAAGAGTTCCGCCCAATTGCCCCACACGTAATATTAATAGAACTCCCACTCCCGCAAGAATGACCTAACTCCACTGTTTCCACGAATTGAACTTCCCTTTCAATTGTAGCCAACCCCGGAGAATACCGATGATCAGAAAGAAGAAGAAAACCCGTGTAGCCATCCCTTCATGCTCTTCCACAGCCTCGTGAAGTATGTCAGACATTGGTTTAAGGCTCTGCTCGGCTGACTGCCCCGTTATAAGTGCGATCAAAGATGAAACAACAGCAAGAGAAAGCAGAATTCCGCCGAACTGTGTCCATTTTTTAGATCCGGTTATGACGCCAGCCAGATCAAGGAGAAAGCTCACTGTTATGAGAGCGATCGGAAAATGCACTAATTGAGGATGTAGCGGTATTCCTGTCAAATCAACTGTTCTTGGATTCCAACCACCGCTCGGCATCAATAGCAGCCATACAACCCGTTCCCGCTGCTGTTATTGCCTGTCTGTAAATATGGTCAGCCACATCTCCTGCGGCAAAAACACCTTCCACATTTGTTGCTGTGGATCCGTTATTCACTTTAAGATAGCCCACATCATTCATATCCAGAGTACCTTTGAATATTTCAGTATTAGGTCTGTGACCGATCGCCATAAAAACTCCCTGGATCGGCATAACTTTTTCATCTCCGGTTTTTATGTTTCGTATCTTCACCGAGTTAACGTTGCTGTCCTCCCCGAGAATTTCAGTTAATTCCGAGTCCCAGATAAATTCTATTTTTTCATTCTTATGTGCTCTTTCCTGCATGGTTTTCGAAGCACGAAGCTCGTCTCGCCTATGCACAACATAAACCTTGCTGGCAAATTTCGTTAAGAATGTTGCCTCTTCCATAGCCGTATCGCCACCACCTACCACGATTATTTCCTGGTTGGAATAGAAAAAGCCATCGCATGTTGCGCACGCAGATACGCCGTGACCCATATATTGCATTTCACCCGGAATGTCCAAAAACATCGCCGAAGCACCGGTAGTGATGATCACTGTATCACCCAAATACGTTTCGTTCTCTGTGGTTATCTCAAAAGGTTTATTGGAAAAATTTACTTCCGAAACTGTTTCATATTTGCATTCTGCCCCGAATTTACTTGCCTGCTGTCTCATTTTATCCATCAGTTCGGGTCCAAGGATACCATCAGGGAACCCGGGATAATTTTCCACATCTGTCGTGATCGTAAGTTGACCGCCCGGCTGTGTTCCTTCAAGCACAAGCGGATTCAGGTTTGCTCTTGCCGCGTATAAAGCCGCTGTTAATCCGGCAGGTCCTGATCCTATTATAACTACATTTCTCTTATCGCTGTTCACTTTCTTTATTCCTCTTATCTATAATTCCATAGCCTTCAAATCGTCCATTAGTTCACTCACATTATTTAACGATTCCAGGTTCCATATGGTATCTTTTATTTTTTTCCGGCTTTGTTCATCTAAGATCAAACTCGTCAATCCCTCAAATTTATCTTCGAGATCGTCCTGGCTCATCGGTTCACGAGGATCGCCTTTTGGATAATCTACTTCCGCCGTAAAAACGTTGCCATCATTGAGAGTTATCATAACTTTTGACGGCTGCTTAGCGGGAAACATCCTCTCAAACTCCTCACTCGCCTCTCCAACTATTTTCGGCAATACCGAACGGATCTTCGGGTCGGCTATCCGCTCGTCGCTGAATTGGTCAGTAGTTATTTTTCTGTCCACTACAGCGGCGGCAATAGTATACGGCAAACTATGGTCTGCTGTTTCACGGCTTTTAGGATTATATTTTTCCTGATCGAAAAGTATATCCACTGCTCTTGCGATCGTTGTTACCTTTATCTCCTTAATATCATCAGGCATCACATCATGTTCCCGCACAATTTTTAATGCGCATGTAATATGAGAATGAGTCAGCGCTTCGGTAGGAAACGCTTTCATTGAGCATTCAAGTATCTTAAAACTTTCGCCCAGCCCGCCAAGAAGCGCTTCTTCGTCCCAATCCGCGCCGAGAATATCCATCAACCCTTCCTTCCCCTCAAAGATCGCGCGGGTACCTGTGAATCCTTTTTCCGCCATAAGCGCAGCAATAACACCACTTTGAACTGCCATCGGATCAACAGTGTTTTTCATCATCGAGAGTTGCCCTGCTGCGGCGGCTCCCGGAGAAAAATTATGACCTCCGGAAATACCAATAGCATTTTCCATCTGCTCGGCGTCCAGCCCGAGAAGCCTGCCCGCCACTACCGGCGACACAAATTGAGTCAGAGTGGCGTGATGCCACTTTCTCTCACGCACTCCCGGTTTGGCAAAAAGGCACATTCGTTGTTCGAATTCATATGCTAGGACTATTGCCACGATAAGTTCTTTGGTAGAAGAGTTTTGCCGTTCAGCCATTGCCAATGCAGCAGGAATCAGGTCCGATGGATGAGATGGATCCTCTTTCCAGTAAATGTCGTTAAAGTCAAGCGCCCGGATCATAAGACTGTTCAATAAAGTAGCGTTAGCCGCAGGCAGTTTCTCCCCGCTGCCGAAAAGAGTAGCTTCAGGCTTGCCGCCCATATCGCCGTAGATCTCCATCATCGCCTTCACGTCATGTGTAGTGTATCCGCCTAAAGCGCAGCCGACTGAATCATATAAATACCGTTTAACCTCATTAATTACTTCAGCCGGCAGATCTTCGTATCGTAATTCAAGCGCAAATTCTGCCATCCGTCGTGCTATGGTTTTATCAGCCATATTTATAATTTTTCCGCTACCGCTTCCGCCATTTCTAATGTAGAGGAATCTCCTCCCATATCATAAGTGCGCACTCTTCCTTCTTTTATAACTGTAGAGATAGCATTTTCCAAAGCGTCTGCCTTATCAGATTCGTCGAGATAGCTCAACATCATCTTCGTCGTTAATAGCATTGCCATTGGATTTACTTTATATTTTCCGGCGTATTTCGGAGCAGAGCCGTGTGTCGGTTCAAAAACAGCGTAATCGTCTCCGATATTTCCGCTTGCCGCAAATCCGAGTCCTCCAACCAACTGAGCGCACAGATCGGAAATTATATCACCGAACATATTGGTCGCAACAAGTACGCCGTAATCCTGAGGGTTCTTAATCAGCCACATCGCCATTGCGTCAATATTAGTTTCCCAGAGCTCGATACCGGGATAATCTTTCGCTACTTTTCTCCCTTCCCGGATCACCAGCCCGCTGGTTTCCCTTAGTACATTTGGTTTTTCAACTAAGGTAACAGTCTTATAACCGAATTTCTTCGCGTATTCGAAACCCTCTTTAATGATATTTCGAGCTCCTTCCCGCGTAATTATTCGCGCTGAAAACGCAATATCTTCAAGCGGGATTTCACCGAATCTTTTCGCCTTGGGATGGTTCGCCACGAGTGCATTCATCACTTCTTCGTTCATCGGATTGAACTCGATCCCAACATAAAGACCCTCAGTATTTTCACGAAAAACTATAAGGTCAATTTCGTCTTTATAATTCAGCGGGTTTCCTTTATATGCCTTGCAGGGACGTAGGTTAGTTCTGAGATTGAACTCCTGCCGCAATCGAACGATCGGGCTGAAATATTCTAATCCTTTCCCTTGCAATTCCGGTATAAGATCATCCTGCGCTTCGTCTCTCG
>CBDUTM010000127.1:0-5535 GCA_965369985.1 uncultured bacterium
CATAATCTTTAAATGCAATAAATAATGATTGAAGAATAATAATTTGAATTTTAGAATCTTCCAATAAATCAATACTCTCAGATTAATCCAAAACATCATCTACAACATCTTCAGTAAGTGGATTACCCTCTATTGCCGCCGTGCCATGTATAGACTTCCTAATAACCTCTTCCTCAAGAGCATCTGCAAATTTCTGCCCGATGGGAATTTGGTTAGCATTATATAACGTTTTTATACGCTGCAATTTTTCATTCAGCTTATCTTCATTGAAATAGCGACTAAACTTAAATTGAGCCTTATTAACCAGTACTACAGTTTTTATTTTATCGTTTTCTGTCATCTTCTTCTCTTATGGAACTAATATAATGTTTAATATGCTATTTGTCAAGTATTATTGTCATTAATATGGCACATGATATGACACACTTAACTATATGTTTATATACTTGTTATAATATTTAGTAACATAGTATATGGCATGCTATATGGCACATATTATGGCACTGTATTTGGCAAAGAGATTGGCAATAACAAAAAGGCTACCGTAAATCTGGCAGCCTGATGACCTTTCACTTAAATAAAACTAAATATTCCTCACTTCCTCCCTCTCTTAGAAACCTTCCCGCCCCATTCGGCGATGGTGACGTTCTCCTCCATTTTCGGGAGTCGCCAGAGACCTGTTATTTCCGCTTTTAGTATATTCCCTTTTTCGTCAATGTGATGCACTACCAGGTCGGAGACTTGCCGAACGCTCACTTTCCCTTTCGGTTTGGTTTCGAGTTCCAACACGAGTTTACTTCCGTCAACATAATATTTCAGACTGTTCACGCCGCCTCCTTTTTTGATTTCCGTCCTTTCAAGAGATTTCGGATCCGATCCAGCTGCTTATCGAGTGAATATCGCTCAGCTATTTTTCTGTAGACCTCGGAGTCGTAATCTGATCCGGGCAGGATCAGCTCAGCAGCTTCTTCAGCTGTTCGGAAGAGCTGCCCGTCTCCCCACAGCTCTTCAGCTCCCGGTCGGTCAAGTATGACCGGTTTGATCCCTTTTGCCATCGCCTCGCCGATTATATATGAAAACGATTCCGTGCTGCTCGGCGAAATAAGATAATCTATCCCCTCAAGCCAGTCGTCCATATCATCCCGCCACGCCTCCATGGTTATCCGCTCAGCAAGTCCTAATCGTTTTATATAATGTTCAAAATATTTCTGCTCTTTGATAGATTGCCATTCGCCGGTTATGGAAAGTTGATAATCTTCCGGCAGCTGCGATAAAATATGAAGCAGCATAGAGGGATTTTTCCCGGGCTTCAGATATCCCGCATATCCTAGCCGTTTCCCGTGAGAACGGTTTTTGAATTTCCATTTCGATAAGTCGACCCCGTTAGGTATAACGTGATGATTCGATTTCCCCGCGTCAGGAAACTGTTCAAGGAAATCAGTTTTTGTATGTTCCGCCACGAAGACTATATCGTCAACGCTGTCCCAATTCACCTGCTCAGGATAGGGACTCTCATAAGCCTCATAATCGTGAACCCTGCAGATGATCTGCTGTTCCCATCCGGTCATCCGTGTCGCTTCAGCAAGATTATCGTCGCACCGGTCGAACCAGAGGATATCGCCCCACCATGCAAGTGACGGATTGAACTCGTCAGAAACGATAACTGTGAAATCACCATCGAGTTCTTCAGCGATGTTCTTCGTGAATGAGCCCATCGAATCGAAGATAACCAATTTCGGTTTGCCGGAGTGAACTCTGGTCAGCTTTGATACCTGCTCATCTGTTGCGGTCAGCTGGTCCTTTATGATTTCCCGGAGTGTCTTCACCGCCTGATCACTGTTTGCTTTCATATCTTCGGGAAAATCATCAAAGCGCCCTGCCTTCAGCACACAGTAGAGAGCCTGATCGTACATTGCGTTCATCTCGTATAGCTTGCCCAGGTTCCAGACGGGGAGCCAAGAATAAAACGCTCCCGGATAGAATACGGTGGAGTCGGGCATCGAATGTTCTTCCGCAAGCGCGATCGCTCGCTTGTATTGCTCTTCCGCTTCGCTCCATTTCCTGTTCAGCCTGTCGTCCTCTTTCCGAATGGCGTTCTCGGGGAGATTTTCTTCTATCTCCATAGCCTCTTTCATCGCGATCTCGCCCAGCGAAACATACGCTAACGGAATTTCATTCCGCATTATAAGGCAATCGTGAAACAGCTGCCTCGCCTTCATAGGCTCATCAAGAGCCATCCGGCACCTGCCCATCTGCCAACTGACCAAATATCGCTCCACCCCATCGGGAGCATCTTTGGAATTTTTCAGATATGTTTTGTAAAGCCGTATCGCCCTTTTGTATTTCCCTTGTTCATGGGCGATGGATGCCAGATAGAACGCGGATCTTATGTCTTTAGGGTTTTTCTTCAGTACGTCACCCATATCCCTCGTGATCTGCGCGTATCGCTCCTTCTTGCGTCGTTTTCGATTCGACTTCGTCGGTCGATGTTCGATGATGATATCGCGAAATCCCATTGAATTACCTTCCGGATCTATCTCAGAGCTGTTCAGCTGGTTATGCACTTTTCCGTTGTATTTCCAACCGATACCGTTTTTCATCAGACGGGTCTGCATCCCGACGGCTCCGTCTTCCATAATGAGTTTAAATCCGATGGCCGGGCATGATTCATTTACCACGCTCCACATCTTATCACTGATCTTCGCGATATGCTCAGCGGACGTGAATTCGTGAGCGTCCCAGATAAGCAGCCACTCCTTCGTGCATTTGGATATTGATTCGTTCCGCGCGTCGGAGAAAGAACCGTTCCAATTGAATTTGTAGAGGACATCCGTATATTCGGCGGCTATTGATTCGCTTTCGTCTGAAGACCTGCTGTCAATGCCGATAACGATCTCATCGCAGAGTGGTTTCACGCATTCGATCGCGCTGCGGAGTGTTTCCGCTTCGTCGCGAACGATCATGCAAAGTGAAATGGTGGGTTTTTTCATCCGTTCCCCTCAATAGTTTTTCAACTATACGCGAGAGGTCAGGATAATTGGCGTTACTTCAGCAGCAGCATTTTCTTTGTGGTGACTGTTCCGTCTTGACTAAGTCGATAGAAATAAACACCGCTCGATGAGCCGGCGGCATTCCAGCTAAATGAATGCGATCCTGCGTTCATCTCACCGTCAGCAAGGCGTGCCACTTCTTCCCCTTTCAGGTTATAAACCGTCAGGAGTGTATGACCGGAACGCTGCAATTTGAAGTTAATCGTGGTTTCGGGATTGAACGGGTTCGGATAGTTTTGACTCAGCTGAAACTCATCGGGTGTGAATGCGTTGTCAACTACAGAAACAAATACTTTATACGAATAGAGTGATCTCAAAAATGGAACCCAACTGTCGGTAATCCAATCTTCGTTGATGACCTCATGCAGATTCCCTCTTTGAGGGGTCGTTCGTTCAGTTGTGCGCAGTTCATTCGTCCATACCCCGTCAACAAATTTTTGGAAAGTTCCCCACAAAAAAGTACCTATGCTGTTCATGTCATAAATTGTCCGCAGACTGTCTTCCCAGAAACCGTTCGTTGTATCTGTTGCGATCCATTTATCTGTCCGAAATTCACTTACAAAATCGGTTCCGGCATATGCCCATACATCCCGCTCTATTTTGAGAAAACCTTGAGCCGTTTTCGACATACTGCTATTAGACAGCAAGGCAAGTGATGACGACTGAGTATCGCCGGTTGGATCGCTGACATGATATTCAATTTCTATAATGTTCCCGAACGAGTCGATTTTGTAGTTGTTCAATGCGTCATCTACCCATAGATCCGGGTTCCATACTTGCCTGATTATTTGCCGAAGCGTATCTGTGGCCTCAACATAAAAAAACAGATTCTGAAATGTGTTCTCCCAGTTTTCTAAAATCCAATCCTGTGAAAGCGTAATATCCAATATTCCGGATGCAGTGTAAGAAGATGTGACCCGCGAGTCATTTATCCATTCTGTGCCATCCCAACGTTGAAATAACTCTTCGGTTTCGTTCCCGCTTCCATCGTAAGTCACTCTGAAAATTAATACACCGACCCACGAATCAGTGAACCAGAACTCAACCAGAATTTCCGTTATATCTTCCGCTGCATTATAGGTTATGCCGAGTCGTAAAAAATCTGTCCAAACGGTGTCACTCCAGACCGAGGTGGTTATATATCGGATCAACATCTGATTATTATAGGTGAATGACTCCCTGGCTGTATTCTCCCAATCTGCGCCTACTATCAATTGAGTCACTATGTCATCAAGTACCGAATCCGCTGCCTGACCATTGAATAAGATTGGAATTTTAAAAATGTTCTCCTTTAAGCCTGCTTTGCTGTCATAATTTCCCGCCAATAGAGTTCTCAGATGCGGAACAATACTCTCCTCGATTTCACGCACTTTTTCCGCAGTAATCGTTTGGCTCTCTGCGGCAGTGTGAGAAAGAAGAAGTGCAATTATGATAAAAGCTGCCTGTCCGAGTTTCATTTTTATCTGATACCTTTTAAGTAATAATACGATCACCGGACAAGCTAAAGCCATATCAGTGAAATGTCAAGTAATCTGAATTACAATTATGGGAGAAACAGATTGGATTTACCGGAAAAATGGATTACATAATGTAGAGGTATTTTACTTTTAATATTTTAATCAGAAGGGGATAAAATGGATCTCTTATCATTTGCGACTTTTGTGCATCTGATCGCCGCAAGCGCATGGTTAGGCGGGATGATTTACATCAATTTAGTGTTCATGCCTATGCTTAAAACATTCGAACCTTCTGCGGCAGGACAAATGGTACGGGAAAACGGAAAACGATTCCCGATACTTAGTTGGGCAAGTGTAGGTATTCTAATTCTCACAGGCATGATGCAGTTAAACCCCGAGGCTGTTTTCGATTTTTCTACGGATTATGGGACTTATCTCACTCTGAAATTGATCACTACCGCATTGATGATAGCCATCGGACTTTACATAACTTTTTTATTATATCCGAAGCTTCTTAAATTAGCCCCCACCGATGGAGCCTCTCCCTCTCCTGAATTCATTGCTCTACAGAAAAGATTACCACTTCTTGCGAAGATAAATATGGCGCTGGGAATTTTGGTAATGTTTTTTGTAGCGCTTATTATCTGAAATTGCAGTTTTAATAACAAAAGAAGCCCCCTTTCGGAGGCTCACATATCTCATTTGTATCAATCTTACCGCCATTCCACATCAACCCTTCTTTCAATGAGTTGTGGGATATAATCATTCAGCGATGTGTTACTCAGCGGATTGGACGATAACCTTATCCAATCTCTATCCCCTAGGCCTACATTGTCCACTAATGGTTTTATGTCGCTGATCAGATTCTCAGATAGTTCTAGATTTTGCAGTTTCATCAGCCCAGAAAGTGAACTGATGTCACTGATCTGATTATCGTTAAGATATAGCACTTTTAATTTTGTAAGACTCGACAGCGGAGCGATGTCACTGATCTGATTACTCACCAGCCACAGATCTGTCAGGTTCGT
>CBDUTM010000128.1:0-5515 GCA_965369985.1 uncultured bacterium
GAGTATCTCTTGCCTTATCAGTTCGCAATCCGGCTTTTTTTGGTCTTCTTGCAAGCTGACCAAGATCCTCGGTATTTATCGGAAATATTAATTCCTGTGGATAATTAAACTTCTCAGCAATAATCTGCGCAAACTCAAATCTGTTAATGTAATCTGCTCCTGCGTAGTTAAACAATCCCTCTGCGTCCAATTGGATAATCCTCAATATACAAGCAGCCAGGTCATTAGCCAAAGTAGGGTTACTGAACTGGTCGCTTACCACTCTGATCTTATTCCCCTGTGACAGTTCTTTTTGAACCCAGCTAACAAAACTTGCCCTTGCGGGTATGGCATTGCCATAAAGAACATTCGTCCTTATTGTCGCATACTTGATTGATGACCCGTTTATAACATTTTCCGAAGCGAGCTTTGCCCGTCCATAATAGTTGATAGGCGAAGGCAACGCATCTTCAGGGTACGGCCCGTTTTCACCATCAAAAACATAATCTGTTGAAATATGTATTAATTTTGCGTTCAGATGCCTTGCAACCTTCACTATATTTTCAACTCCCTCAACATTTGTCCTCCAGCATTCTTCTTTATTCGCCTCACATCCATCTACATTTGTATATGCCGCTGCGTTAACTATCACTCCGGGTTTCGTTGACCTGATAATTTCGTTAACCCTTCCCGAATCTGTAATATCTCCTTGATGATAATCGATATTTTTCGAATTCTTGTATGTTTTTTCCCCTTTGCCCACAGCAATTATTTGGTAAGAGCTGTTCATTTCAGCCAGCAACTTCTGACCGAGAAGACCGTTAGCGCCAAAAACCAATACCCTCATTTTATCGTGATATTTGCTATCCATTAGCTCCAATATTATAATTAATGTCCGTTGAGAGTATATCTTTCGCTCCGCCCCAACTTTTTGTGACAGTTCTATCAATGGTCATAATTTCATCAAGCACAATATTTCCTATAAGACCAATTTTCATTTTTTAAAGTTTTGCACCATTTGCTCTAAATTCTTGAAGTTTATTTTGTAGATCCTCATCGTCAACCGCCAATATTTCTACCGCGAAGATAGCCGCATTTTTTGCCCCCGCTTTGCCTATTGCCATAGTCGCTACAGGAATTCCCGCCGGCATCTGAACAGTAGAATATAATGCATCCACTCCGCTCAAATGAGAACCGGACAGCGGAACTCCGATAACGGGTAAAGTAGTATGCGCGGCTACTACACCTGCCAGATGCGCTGCCATCCCAGCCTGCGCAATGATACATTTAAATCCGTTTGAGCGGGCTTTAGACACGTATTCTGCCACATCTTTAGGATTTCGATGAGCAGACAAAACCTTGGATTCGTAACCAATGCCAAAATAATCCAAATATTCTTCTGTGGCGTTCACATTTTCTGCATCTGACTTGCTTCCGGACAGAATTGCTATTAAAGATGATTTATCGTTCATTTTTTAATCCTTATTTCTAATAATTTATGAATCTGAGATTATATTTTTCAATCTTTTGTACGAAAACTTTTAGCCATCAGTTCAATTGTTCTAAGATATTTTAGTTTTTCATCTCCGGGCGAGAATACGGCACCATCGATAAAATATCTTCTTTTGGTTTTTTCATCATAAAATGCGAAGGAAACGTATGGTCCGCCTAGCTGTTCGTTTATCTTTTCATATAATCCCATAACTTTTAAGACGACCCAATCACCAATCTTTATTCTTTCTGAAAATACGTATTCTCGATTTACTCTGACACTGTCAAATAGTGAGATGCCAAGCGAATCTCTATTATTCAGCATCCAATCTGTGTCAATTACAGGTATATCGTCGACCTCTTCCCACTGAACCAAAAACCATCTTCTGACCCCGTGACTCGCTAACCAGAGTATATGATTCTTCTTATCATCAAGCACTATCTTGTAATCTAGGGGGATCGTAAATGTATAGCCGTGCTCATCCATTATACGTTCTGAAAGCCTGCTGAGCGTTCGTTTACCAAGAACTCTCGATCTAGCTCTGTCATTTGCCGCATCGTTAAATTTGCTGAATAGGAAGAGTGAGTTTTTTTCTATTTTTATTCGCAGATCTTCTTCATTCCACGCCGATAATATCATCAATTTCTGATCGCGGGCAAATTGATCATCCGTTGTGATAACATAAATCTCACCCTCTCTTATCTTTTTTATCACCTCGCTTCCCAAAAGGTCTTTTATTATTTCTGTTGTTCTTCCCGGCTTGGATAAAGTGCTCAGCAAAAGAAGATTTTTCTGTCTTAATCGATTGTTCAACATCGAAGGTGGAGACCAAAATAAGGTCAGAAGTTTTTCTGTTTGAGGTGTGTATATCTCTCTTTCAAAAACTTTTTCCAGCAAGGGTTGAAATTTTGCCCATTCTGTAGAATCCGCGATGACCGCGATCTCATTTTCACCACCTAAGGACATTTTTTTCCTCTCGGAACAGCCGGAGATAAGAACAATGATGAATATTAATATAATTATCCGATTCAAAGTGATTCTTCACGCCTCAAATAATAAAGCACGCCAGAACCGCTGCACCTTCTGCCCAATGAGATCCATTTTCCTCCCATAAGCCATGATACCTTTAAAGTCCAGATAAGTAACGGCCAATTAATACTCCACCTCACATTCCACCGATGTTTATTTGCTCTTTTCAGCGCTGACATAAAAACATTATGAAGTGTATCCCAGGGGATATTTCTGTAATTGGAAACTATAAATCCATGATCTCCCGCTATTTTCGTAAGATGCTCTCTGTCAAAATGATACAGGTGTCTCGGTAGGTCGAGCCCGATCCAATCGTTTTTATATCGTTTTGCATCATAACTATTGATATTCGGCAGAGCTATAAGCAAATAACCGTTATCCGCCAACAGTATTTTCAAAGATTCGAATGTTGATGACAGGTCCGAGACTTTATCAAGTGTGTGCCACATTGTTATCACATCAAACTTCTCCGAATTGTTCTCAACCAATTCATCCAGAGTATTTACTACGTCAAGACCGTAATGTGAAATAGCATAATCCATTCCAAGTTTATCAACTTCAATTCCCTGGACTTCCCATTTCGCTGTTTTCATTTCGAACAGAAAATCTCCTGTACGGCAGCCAAAATCCAGCAATCTCCCTATTGTCGGCAGTTTGTCTATTGCTCTTCTTTTCCACCTTACAGACGCAGGATGAAATATTTTAAATATCCAATCGGAGATCGATTTAGGCTCAGCCAGGATGTTAAATGCGTCACCGCCTTCAATAAACGGAGCACTATGTTTTTCCTGATCAACGGGTCGGGGATTGGTATACAAAAAACCGCACTCTGAACACTTCACAATATCGTATTGATCGGTATCAGAAAGCCTGTCGCTTGATGTGAGATAATGCTCGAAATTATCCGATTCACACAAAGCGCATTTAGTTTCTACCATCATCGCTTAGTATCTCTTACGCTTCATATTTATAGGAGAGAATTCAACTTCCCTCTCTGCGATCTTCACGCTTTTGACGCGAATTTGAATTTTATCTCCAAGTATATATTTTCGATTGTTATTTCGTCCCACGAATCTGTGCCTGTCTTTCTCATATTCATAATAATCATCACTGATAAGTTTAATGGGAATGAACCCTTCAACGGGAAATTCGATAATCTCAATGAACAACCCTGCACCGATGACTCCGCTTATTATTCCTTCAAATTCCTCACCTATCTTTCCGGAAAGAAATTTCACTTCCTTAATTCGCGCATAATCTCTCTCCGCGCTGACGGATATCCCTTCTCGTTCAGAACTCTGGATCGCTATCTTTTTAAGGCGTATCTCGTCAGAACGTAAATTTTTTGTTGAGGATTTTTTCGCATATTTTTTAAGGAGTCTGTGCGCGATCAGATCAGGATACCTTCTGATCGGCGACGTAAAATGGCTGTAATACTTGAACGCAAGGGCAAAATGACCTGCATTCTTTTCTGAATAAATCGCTTTCGCCATGGAACGGAGAGCGACTTTTTCTAAAAGGTCTTTCTCGGGTAACTTTCCGATGATCTCCATTATATCCCGGAAATCTTCCGATTTTATAGGTGAAGATACTTTAACTTTAACCCCGACGAATTTAAGCATTTCAAATAGATTTTTTACCTGTTCCTCTTTCGGCTTATCATGGATTCGATAGAGAAAGGGTAGCTTTTCGGCGGCGCGCTCGCCTGCTATATGGCGTGATATGGTTCTGTTTGCAAGAAGCATAAACTCTTCAACAAGCCGATGGCTCTCTAATCGTTCAGCGCGGTAAACATCAAAAGGCATCCCATTCTCATCAAGCCTGAATTTGGATTCTGAGAGATCGAAATCCACGCTCCCGCTTGAATTCCTTACTCTCCTCAATGTATTTGCTATTTTGTTCATCATATTCAGTTCTTTGAAAAATTGTCCTTTGCCATCATTGAGGATCTCCTGAACCTCATGATAAGCAAAACGATGCTTCGATCTTATGATCGATGGAGTGATCTTGTAATTCTTCACTACCCCTTTTTTCGTTATTTCAAATAATACTGAAAACGCATATCGATCTTCGTTTGGTCGGAGACTGCACAGGTCATTTGAGATCCGTTCGGGAAGCATCGGTATGACATGATCGATCAGATAAACGCTTGTAGCTCTTTTATAGGCTTCATTGTCAAGTTCAGTACCTTCTTTGACGTAATGACTCACGTCCGCAATATGAACACCGATTTTTAGATTACCGTCATCCAACAGCTCAATCGACATGGCATCGTCGAAATCCTGCGCTTCTACCGGATCAATGGTGAAGCAATCTAAATTTCTCAGGTCGAGGCGGTTTTTTATCTCATCTTTCGCGATTCCGTCAATAAGAGATTCGGATTCGGAGATTACTTTTTTCGGAAACGTTTTACTTAAGTTGTATGTGGCGCAGATGGATTCGAAATCTGTACCCGGTTCATCCGGAAAACCGATTATTTTTATTATTTCAACAGAGTTGCTTGTGGATTCGGCATCGGAGATGAGACGGGCAACAGCTTTTTGTCCCGGTTTACCATTTTTCTCTTTGCCTCGGCTTACGGGCAGGTTTGTCTTTAATGCTCTTTCGTCGGGTACAAGAACGAACTGACCATTTTGCTCTTTCAGCGTACCGACGATTTGGGTTCTTTTTCTCTCGATAACCGCTTTGATCTTCCCCTCGGGATTTGGACCGAATTGCCTGCGTGAAGTGATCTCGACACTCACTACATCTCCCCCGAGCGCGCCGCCCATATCGTCTGCCGAGATGTATACATCCAATTCCTCTTCCGTGATGACAAAACCGAATCCTTTCATTGTAACCGAAAGTACACCTTCTAATATTCGAGTATTCTGTATCGAGGAATAACGGGATTTTGGATGTTTTTGAATCTTTCCTGTCCTGTCCAGAGAATTCAGGAGCCTTTTAAATCGCACGTATTCATCCGATTTTATCTTCATTGCACGGGCGATATCTTTCTGTTTAAATCTTTTTCCT
>CBDUTM010000129.1:0-5484 GCA_965369985.1 uncultured bacterium
GTTAGCTTCCGAATTAAGTAAAATAGATACCGGGAAAACTTTATACATCCTTGATGAACCGACTACAGGTCTGCATTTTGAAGATATTAAAATGTTACTAAAAGTGCTGAACAGATTGGTTGATCTTGGAAATACCGTAATAATTATAGAACATAATTTGGATGTGATCAAAACCGCGGATCATCTGATCGATCTCGGACCGGAAGGTGGAGACGACGGAGGTAGGATCGTAGCAACCGGAACGCCTGAAGAAGTTGCGAAATCTAAAAAGTCATATACGGGTCATTATATTAATAAAATGTTGAACGGAGGGCGTTAGAAAGTTCTTGGAAAAAGGCCTAAAATGCCTTATATTACAATAGCTTATAGCACATTTATTTATGAATCCTCATCACTATGATATAGAATCGCTAAAGAATATTGCCAATGAAATCAGAGGCGATATTTTGCGAATGTTGGAAAAAGCAGGTTCAGGTCATCCGGGTGGATCGCTTGGAATGGCGGACGTATTTGCCGCTCTGTATTTTAGTGTACTAAAATATGACCCTAACGATCCTTTGTTGGAGGAGCGAGATCGGGTCGTGCTCTCTAACGGTCACATCTGTCCGGTTCTTTATTCGACATTGGCAAGGGCAGGATATTTCGATCTTGATGAATTGAAGACTCTTCGAATGTTAGGTTCAAAACTTCAGGGGCATCCGAGCAGACTTGATCTGCCCGGAATTGAGACCAGCGCTGCGTCTCTCGGACAGGGGCTGAGCATTTCCGTGGGAATGGCATTGGCAGCCCGATTGGATAAGGCCGATCACTCCGTTTTTGCAATGCTAAGCGATGGTGAATTGCAGGAAGGCTCGAGTTGGGAAGCGGCAAACGCTGCTGCCAAATGGGAATTGGATAACCTTATCGCAGTTGTTGACAGGAACAATATACAGATAGATGGAAACACCGAAGATATTTTACCGCTAGAATCGTTGAGGGATAAGTTTGAAGCTTTTAATTGGCTGGTCATAGAGATAAACGGGAACGATATGGAGCAACTATTACAAGCGATGAATTCGGCTATGGAAATGAAAGGGCAGCCGATTTGCATCATTGCGCATACAACTCCCGGTAAAGGCGTTAGTTTTATGGAAGATAAATTTGAATGGCACGGAGTAACTCCAAACAGGTTGGAACTGATGGAAGGTTTGGCAGAGTTGGGACTTGCGCAGGAGAGTTATGAGCGGAATTAATCCCGAAATGCAGCTCGCGGCGGATCTGTATAATGATCTGGAACAGAAGGCTACAAGAGCCGGATTCGGCGAGGGAATGGTTGCGCTTGGAAGTGACAATGAAAATGTCGTTGCTCTTTGCGCGGATCTGTCGGGAAGTTTGAAACTTGGTGGATTTATAAAAGCGTGGCCTGAAAGATTTTTCCAAAGCGGTGTTGCCGAGCAGAATATGGTCGGAATGGCAGCAGGTATGGCGCTGTCAGGAAAAATTCCTTTTGCCACAAGTTTTGGCGTGTTCATGCCAACCCGAACTATGGATCAGATACGGATCTCTGTTTGTTATAATAATATAAATGTCAAGCTAGCAGCATCTCACACCGGCATTACTGTTGGTCCCGATGGCGCTACACATCAGGCTTTGGAAGATGTCGCAATGATGAGAGTGCTTCCAAATATGAAGGTGATAGTTCCTTCCGATATGATAGAGACGAAAAAGGCTACTATAAAGGCTGCTGAAATTCAAGGTCCCGTTTATCTGCGGTTCGGGAGGCAAGGATCTCCTGTTTACACAACTGAGGAAACTCCTTTTGAAATTGGAAAAGCAAATTTATTGATCGACGGTAGTGATGTTGCAATAGTGGCATGCGGGATAATGGTATACGAATCTCTCCTTGCCGCAAAAGTATTATCAGAAAAAGGGATATCTGTCCGTGTTCTGAACTGTCATACAATAAAGCCGATTGATTCAGATGCACTTATTGATGCTGCTGACGTTTGCGGGGCAGTGGTTACAGCGGAGGAACATCAAAAAATTGGTGGTCTTGGTAGTGCCGTCGCGGAAGTACTATCTGTTTCAAAACCTGTTCCGATGGAAATAATCGGGGTAGATGATACATTTGGGGAATCGGGCGAATCGGATGAACTTATGGAAAAATATGGATTGACCGCCGCCGACATAGTAAATGCAGCCGAGAAAGTCATAGCGAGAAAATGAGCAACGACGAAAGTAAAAGATCAGATATTTCGATTCCTGTGGAGCTTAGCGGCGAACAGGAATTAGAGAGAACTCTTCGACCGAGACTGTTCTCGGATTTTATCGGACAAAAGGAAAAAGTTGATAATCTCAAGTTGTATATAAAAGCCGCTCTCGGAAGAGGTGAGCCTTTGGACCATGTACTTCTTTTTGGTCCTCCCGGTCTCGGAAAGACGACTATTGCCAATATCATAGCCAACGAACTCGGAGTGGAAATATCAATGACCTCCGGACCTACTCTTGATAAGCCGGGCGACCTTGCGGGGTTATTGACCAAATTAAACGAAAGAGATGTTTTATTCATAGATGAAATTCACCGGTTGAATTCCAGCGTCAAAGAATATCTTTATTCAGCAATGGAAGACTATCAAATTGATATTATGATCGATAAAGGTCCGAGTGCCCGCAGCGTTCAGCTCAAACTGTCAGGATTTACGCTCGTTGGGGCAACAACCCGCGCGGGATTACTTGAAGCGCCGTTCAGGGGACGTTTTGGGGTAGTGGAACGATTAGACTATTACAAAGCTGAGGATCTACAAAAAGTGATAGTAAGATCGGCGGAAATATTGAAAGTTGAGATAAGCGGAGAAGCGACAGAGGAGCTTGCCAAGCGTTCAAGGGGAACACCGAGGATAGCAAACAGGCTTTTGAGGCGGGTAAGGGATTTTGCCCAGGTTGAGGGAACAGGCGAAATTACGATCGATTTATCCAAAAGCGCTCTTGATAAACTTCAGGTAGATGAAGTTGGATTAGATGAAATGGACAAAAAGGTTATATCAACAATAATAGAAAAATTCGGTGGTGGTCCTGTAGGCTTAAATAGCCTCGCAGTTGCGGTTGGCGAGGAAAGCGGCACCATCGAGGAAGTGTACGAGCCCTTTTTGATAAAGGAAGGGTTTATTCAGCGAACGAATCGAGGCAGAGAAGTAACAGCCCGGGCATATAAACATTTTGGAATTAAGATTCCGAATGATATTCAAGGATCAATGTTTACAGATTAGGAGATAGAAAAATATGGGGATGAGATTAGTAGAATTCCAGTATAATTTACCGGACAGGTTTGTGGCGCAATCGCCATTACCAAAAAGAGACAGATCAAAGTTGATGGTGCTCCACAAAGATACCGGTGAGATAGAACATAGGTCGTTTTATCACATAATTGACTATATGGAGAAAGGCGATTGTCTGATTTTGAATGAGACAAAGGTTTTTCCAGCTCGCGTTCAGGCGATAAAAGAAAAGACCAATGCAAAAGTAGAGCTGTTCCTTTTGAGGGAGCTCGATAGCAATATGTGGGAAGTTCTTGTCAGACCGGCACGTAAAGTCCGAATTGGTAATAAGCTCAGCATAACCAAAGATGTAACTTGTGACGTAATTGATAATACCGTTTCCGGTGGCAGAGTAGTGCGATTTTCCTGCAACGGTGACGATGTTTATAAGATACTCGATAAAGTAGGCTCAGCTCCATTGCCGCCTTATATAAAAAGGAAAGCGACCAAGGTGGATAAGAAACGGTATCAAACGGTTTACGCAAGCCATGTGGGAGCGGTAGCCGCGCCGACAGCAGGACTTCATTTTACGCTTCCGCTTCTTGAAAAGGCGAAAAAGAAAGGCGTTCATGTGGTTCCTATAGTTTTAAATGTTGGTCTCGGAACATTCAAGCCTGTTCATGTTGAAGATTTGTCGAGGCATCGAATGGATTCAGAATATTTTGAAATATCAACTGAAGCAGCCAACATAGTAAACAACGCAATGGAAGAAGGTAAGAAAATAATGAGTGTCGGAACAACCACCACACGAGCGTTGGAATCGGTTTTCATAAATCAGTATAGAATAAATCCGGGAATGGGTTGGACAGATAAGTTTATTTTTCCTCCTTATGATTTTAAGGTTGTGGATAAACTTCTAACTAATTTCCATATGCCCGGTTCTACTCTGTTGATGCTCGTTTCAGCATTTGCCACACGAGATATGATTTTTAAAGCATATGATGTGGCAAAAAAGAAGAAGTATCGCTTTTATAGCTATGGCGATGCGATGTTGATCATTTAGGTAGATGATATGAGTGTATCCGCTGTTATTGTTGCTGCGGGAAGTTCAAAGCGAATGGACAATGGTGTAGACAAACTGTCTGTGATGATTGAGGGTCGCTCACTTCTTGCCTGGACTATTTCGAGGTTTGAAGCTGTTTCGGATATTGATGAAATTATTTTGGTCGTCAGGACGGAATCTATCGAATCTGTCCGAGAAGAGGTGGCGGGCAATGAGGAATTTAAAAAGGTTAACGCCGTAGTCGCAGGGGGAGATCAAAGACAAAACTCAACCGAAAATGGTTTAAATGCGACAGCCGAAGATGCAGAGATAGTTCTGATTCATGACGGTGCAAGACCATTAGTTCGCGCTGAAGATATTGACTGGGTTATTCAATCCACGAAAGAAAATGGTGCCGCTTTGTTAGCAGCTAGATGTAAGGATACTGTAAAGGAAGTTATGGATAGTAAAATAATCAAAACACTTTCTCGGGATACTCTCTGGCTTGCGCAAACTCCGCAGGGATTCAGGAAAGATATTATTGTGGATGCTCTTAAATCTGCGAAAGATGACGGTTATCTTGGAACAGATGAGGCATCATTGGTAGAGCGTATGGGCGTTGATGTTTCAATAGTAGAAGGAAGATCAAACAACATTAAAGTCACTTATCCTGAAGATGTGGAGCATATTAGATCTTACCTAAAAAGGGAATTGATGGATGCATAGAGTCGGGATCGGATATGATATTCACCCTTTTGAAGATGGCACTCCGCTGATATTAGGAGGGGTTAAGATTCCTCATCCCTTGGGACTTAAGGGACATTCAGACGCCGATGTGGTCAGTCACGCGGTTGCGGACGCTTTGTTGGGAGCGGCTAATTTGGGAGACATCGGAGAGCATTTTCCTGATACAGATGATAAAAACAAGAATATCTCATCCTTGAAAATATTAAAAGATATTTTCGCCCTGATACGCGACAAGGGCTGGCAGCTGGAGAATATTGATATTTCAATTATAACGGAAGAACCTAAAATTGGTCCGTATAAAGAGCAAATGGCGGAAAATATCTGCGAAGCTTTGTCCTGCGATGCTGCTGATATTTCAATAAAAGCTACTACTAACGAGCGTCTCGGGGCATTAGGCAGAGGCGAAGGAATTGCAGCGATGGCAGTTGCGCTATTGAGCTTCGTAAAGTGACGCACTGATAT
>CBDUTM010000130.1:0-5478 GCA_965369985.1 uncultured bacterium
CGCACTTACATTTTACTTCTATCTGAAGGATTTCAAAGGGATCCTTGAAGAACGATCCTATCTACCCACAGTTTCATTAATCGTAACAACACTCTTACATATTGTTTTTTTAGCAATGATATATTTTAAGACGGGCATTTTGCAGATAGGTAACCTTTTTGGCGCCGTAACATTTTTTGTTCTGATCGTATCGGTGGTTTATCTGTTTATTGAGTATGGCGTTAAGGATAGATCATTCGGAATATTCGTGCTACCTCTAAATCTATTCTTACAGATAATTGCTTCAATTTTCATCAAAATAGGTGCAACTCAATCGCCACTCCTTGAAGATCTGATATACGAAATACACGTAATATCTTTTATAGTTGCATTCGCTGCATTATCTCTCAGCGCCATCGCGGCGATAATGCATTTATTGTTATCTGCAAAAATTAAAAACCAGGAATTGGATATCGTGTATCATAAACTTCCAACACTGCAATTCTTACATCAGGTAATAGTTGTATCGATCTATTTTGGTTTCATTTTACTTGCCGCCGGCGTATCGCTCGGATTTTTCAATGCTGCTCAAGTTCCGGATGCCGGCATATCATATTTTGACCCGAAAATACTTTCTGTCTTTGTTACATTGTTGATTTATGGATATTTCATAATACGGAATATGCAAAATAAATTAAGTACAAAATTGTCTGTTTATCTTTCGTTGACCGGATTTCTTACAATTCTATTCACATTTTTTGTAGTTAATATTCTTATGACAAACTTTCATTTATTTTAGGTTATTCGACTCAACGATGAAAATTTCAATGATTATTTGTGATAGTATGGATACTGAGGCAGCTCTTTCTCCGGAAATCCAAAAATTTGTCACAGATGCTGATGAAACGATCAAGATTCAGTTGGATAGCTCGCTGTATCTGATAGCTATATCTGCTGAGAGCGATGAAAATCTTAAGAATTTCAAAGCTAAAGACTTTCGTGAATTGGACTGCAGATTTATGGGTCATGAAGAATCAATAGAAAAAATATTCAGACTGAGTTGCGGGTTGGATTTGAAATTAGTTGGAACCGACAGGTGGTTCAGAAAATTCGAGAATAATATTTTATCGGGTGGGGATGAATCCAACGTAGGACCAATTTCGTCAAGACTTTTCAGAGATGTGAAGGCGACGATAAAACGAGTTATATCAACAACGACTTTAAAATTGGGAGTTGTTGATAAAATATCCGCATCGGCAGATCTGGCGGAAAAAATATTTGGAGAGTTACACGATAAAAAGGCCTTAGTTTACGGGAAAGCTGATTTCAGAAGTGAAGTCGTTTATACGCTGACCGACAGAGGAATTAATTCAATTAATATCGCCAAGCAATTTAATTGGCTAAGCGGCGCCTTCAAAGAGACGGATATTTTCGTGATCGGAGAAGCCGGTGAAGCTAATGAGGATATAAACAAAGATGATCTTATTGAATTATTGAAATCTAAGTCCACGCCATTTCTTATTATTGATTTTGGGGAAAGCCCAAAATCGTATTCAGATTTAAGCAAGTTTGGCGATTTTTTTTATACACAAGCAAGTTCATTAGATCCGGTGATATCAAGAAACTTAATTGTTAGAAAAGATGCTGTTAGAGACGTGGAAAAATTAATCGAATCAGCAGTTGAAAGATTTAAATTATGGACCGAATCGGATAAATGGGATGTCTCCAAAAGTATTGTGGCCCGATCGCATTCGATGCAGGAAGTATTTTATCTCATCGATCGTGTGGCTTCCTCAGATGCCACTTTGCTTATTAGCGGAGAAACAGGCACCGGTAAAGAGCTTGTAGCAAAGGCAGTACACCGTTCGGGTCCGAGAGCGGACAAGCCGTTTATCGCAGTTAACTGTGGAGCGATACCGGAAAATTTATTGGAAAGTTCACTTTTCGGATATATCAAGGGTGCATTCACAGGAGCTGACTCAGACCGACCAGGGATGTTCCAGGGAGCTGATGGAGGCGTATTATTCCTTGATGAGATCGCGGAGCTCCCGCTCTCATTGCAAGTTAAATTATTGCGAGCTCTTCAGGACAGCGAAATACAGCCGGTAGGAAGCTATGAAACCACATTAGTTGATGTCCGGGTTATCGCTGCCACCAATAAACATCTTTTTGAAAGAGTGGAAAGTGGATTATTTCGGCAGGATTTATATTATCGCCTGAATGTTGTGGAAATTACTGTTCCACCATTGAGAGAAAGACCTGAAGACATCCTCGCATTAGCCGAGCATTTTCTTAAAGAACAATCACAGCGAAATGGTGGAAAATTATTAACTCTTCACGAAAATACAACGAACCTGCTTAAGAACTACGGATGGCCGGGAAATGTTCGCGAGCTCCAAAATGTGATAGAAAGAGTTGCAATACTTAGCACTTCGGCTGTAATTCTTCCGTCAGAACTTCCGAACTCTATTCTTGACCCTGCGAAACATGATGTATTTGAGGATAAGGACGATCATCCGACATTGGAAAAAGTAGAACAGGAATACATAAGAGAAGTATTGCTAAAACACAATTTCAATTATACCAAAGTTGCGGATACTCTCGGAATTGGGAGAACAACGCTCTGGCGCAAGATGAAAAAGTATGGAATGGATAACGATAACAGAACTGATAATTAAGAATCAGTTATATCATCATATGGGTGATCCATTTCCTTTGCGGCCATTTATCGCGAAACAATTCAAACAATTGGTAAAAAAGTATACTTCCCGCAAAAACCAGTAACATTACAGCTAATGAAGTGTCTCCCATTTCATTTAGGAAATTGAATGAGTATAAATTCCTGATTGGTTCAGCAATATCGGTAATTTTGGATAAATATTGATTTGCCAGCTCTCTACTTTTTGAGATGCTCTGAACTTCATTATTCTCTATTGATCCGGTTTCAAATTCCAAGTTACTAAATACAACTGAGACGGTAACTAAAACGACTAATGCAGCCGCAAATAGATAAGGAATATTAAATATAAAACTGCTCTCTTTCTTCACAGCAGGAGAAAAATTCAGCGCGGCAATTCTGCTCATCACTTTAGAATTAAAATCAGCGGAAGGTTGACGGATTCCCGACCCAGCTAACATATTGCCAAGCGCAACAAGTTCAGCTCTTCTTTTCTTACAAATTAGACAACTGCTAAGATGCTTATCCACTGTACGATTATCGGAGTCATCTAAAACGCTGTCAACATATTCTTGTAGTAATTCATCAGATAAGTGTGTCATTACATCAGCTCCCACTTTTCATATCTGTTAATAATTAATTCTCTGAGTAACGATCTTCCTCTAAAGATATAAGATTTCACGGTACCGATCGGACTACCTGTAATTTTAGCGATTTCTTCATATTTCAATTGGTTAAGATGATATAATGTCAGCACTGATCCATACTCCGGAGGCAGTTCATCGATACACTTTGCCAATATTTGAGAAATGTTCTCACCATCGGCAATATCCAGAAGGGATTGATAATTCCCAGATAACATTCCACTTTTTTCGGAATCCAGTAATTCCCGGTCAGAAAATATTTCTTTGCTTCTATTTTCTTTTTTTAAGGCGTTCAGAGAGAGATTATAGGCTATTTTATATAACCATGTACTGAATTTGCTTTTGTGCTCAAAGCTTTTCAACGATTTATATGCCCTGATGAATGCATCCTGCGCAACCTCTTCGGCTATTTGTTCATTTTTTATTATTCTGACCGAAAGCGTATATATTAAATCCTGATATCGGTTTACCAATCGAGAAAATGAATAATCATTACCATTCAGAGTACTTTCTATTAACTCTGTGTCCGTCAACTCTGGCATTATAGATACATTTTCCATTCAGTTAATGAGACAATGAAACTCACATAATGGTTGCAATTTCTGCTTACATTCGAATATAATTTAAACGACTATCATATTGCAACAATTCTCATGCGTCTTCTGTCCAATGTGTGAGAACAAAAAAAAGGAGAAAAAAATGGAAGAACTTATACCTATTGTAATGTTTATCACTATTGGATTGGTCATCTCTCTACATTTGATAGCCAGGCATAGAGAACGACAGCTTCTGATAGAAAAGGAAGTAGACGTCGAAGCACTAAAAAATCTATACAACAGACCAAAAAATATTTACGGTACTGCCAAATGGGCGCTTATGCTGTTATTCGGCGGTATAGGTCTTATGGTGGGAATATATATAAACGATGAAGTAGGGCTCTACGGTGATGGATATGCATTTGCATCAGTAGCTATTTCAGTCGGAATTGGACTTCTTGTTTGGCAGAAGCTATATGGAAACAAGGAAATCGAGGAATCAAACAAGTAGCACGATCCGGAAAAAGAAACAATTTATTAAATGAAAAGCGTCTTATCATGAGACGCTTTTTTGTTGATTTCAATTTAGGAAGCGATATATAAATGCAGCGCAGTTAAACTGACCGACAGATCATCTTTTAGACTTTTTCTGACTCTGAGCCTGTTTATACGTTTTATATAGCTTCCGTTCTTCGACTCTCTGTGCTGCGATATCGGAACGGTTTGACAGAAACTTCAACTCCTTCATTTGTTTATGATAACTCTCCAATCGCCGCTGAGACAACGTTCCTTCTTCAATCGCTTCTTTAACCGCACACGAAGGTTCTTCAATGTGCTGACAATTTGTATAGCGGCATCCCATAGAAAGTTCTTCAATGTCCGTGAAAGAAAGCGACAGCTCGTTTTCATCCAACCAGAGCTGTACTTCCCGCATCCCGGGATTGTCTATTATCATTCCACCATTGGGTAGGATGAAGAGGTCCCGGGTCGAGGTTGTGTGTCTTCCTTTGTCATCGCTTTCTCTGACTTCTTCGACTTTCTGCCTCTCTTCGCCCAGAAGTTCATTAATGAGTGTTGATTTACCTACTCCGGAAGAACCGACCATCATAGAAGTCTTTCTCTTTCCTATGTTTTCCATAATGGATTCTATTCCGATCTGTTTCAAAGCACTCAAGGTCAATATCGTGATATCTGAAAGAGATTTCTTTACTTTCGCTATGTAATTTTCAGCATCCTCTACTAAGTCAACCTTATTCAGAATGATGATCGGCTTGGTGTGGTTACTTTTAGCAATTGTAACGTACCTCTCTAACCTGTTTATGCTAAAATCGGAGTCAAATGATGATACAATGAACATAATGTCTATATTCGCCGCAATGATCTGCCTGCCTGATCTCTTTCCGATAACCTTTCGACTTATGCTGTTAAAGCGCTGCAATATCGAACTGATCACGCCTTTATCTTCACCCGGAACAGGATCGTAAACAACCCAATCCCCGACAACAGGCAAGCTGCCCGGCAAGTCAGGATTTCGTAACATCCTGCCTAACACTTGCAGATATATCTCTCCGCTTTCAGCAAGTGACCTGTATTGACTCTTCTGCCCATTTATCACCCTTGCAACGTAGATGTCGCTCTCATC
>CBDUTM010000131.1:0-5432 GCA_965369985.1 uncultured bacterium
GTTTTACTATAACATTGTTAAAGCAAATGGAACAAGCTTTGGAACGAGTTCTGGGGATTTTCATGTCAGGTTTCCCAGCGGGGCTACAATAGTAGCCGGGGCATATCAAACCGTTGCTCTTAACGGCGCTGTAAACTTCAATACGACATATGGAGTAGATCCGACTTATGAACTCAGGGGTACCGATGCCGGAGTTGATGATATGTTGGAAGCTGAAACAGGCAGTATCGGAAGTGATCCGGTATTTAGTAGTAGTGGAGAAGTAGCTATTTTATACTATTGGGACGGCGCAACAGATCTGGTTCTTGATATGGACTATGTTGTCTGGGGCGATAAGAATGAAGCAGTAGATAAAACAGGGGTAAAAGTTGACGGTCCCGATGGTGCTACAGACTCTACTACCTATCTGGCCGAAACTTCTGTGGCCAGTCAAGATAGCCTTCCAACGCCTGGTTTCAGTGTACACGGGGATGGTTTAGCAGCTCAGAGAATAGATTTCACTGAGGGTACGCAAACAGCCACAGGAAGTAATGGCGTAAGTGGATCGGATGAAACGAGTGAAATTTTCAGATTTACATGGCATGTTGATTCAACAGCCACGCCTAATGCAGCTCCGCAAACTATTGCTGACCTGCAACCACTTCTCCTCAGCGAAGTTGTAGCTCAACCTACTTTTGGAGAATTTGTTGAGATATTTAATCCGGGTCCGGTCGCAGTAGATCTGACGAATTTCTATCTCACAGATGCTACAAGCCAAAGTAATTCGAATTTTTATTATAAAATCGTTCTTCAGGATGGATCAAGCCATAGCGGGTTTAGCAGCGACTTTCACGCCAGATTTCCTGCTGGCGCTAAAATAAACCCGGGCGAATTTCAGACCGTGGCTATAGACGGTGCCGTAAACTTCACGGCAACATATCCTGGAGTAGATCCAACATATGAGCTCCAAGCGACCGATGCCGGAATTCCGGATATGCTGGAAGCCGAAACAGCCAGTATTGCTGCCGGTGCAGGATTAAGCAACAGTGATGAGGTTGTGATTCTATTTTACTGGGATGGAGCATCTGATTTAGTTCAGGACATTGATTATTTGAATTACGGTCCAAACGATGAAGAGGTTGATAAAACGGGAATAAAAATTGACGGTCCCGATGCTAATACTGATTCTACAACGTACGCAGATGATACTCCGATAGCCGATCAGCCAGATGCACCGACAAATGCAAGTGGTAAATCGATTCAGAGGTTAGACTTCACGGAAGGATCTGAAGTCCAAACCGGCGGAAACGGTGCTTTCGGTTCTGATGAAACGAGCGAGAATACAGATATTACATGGAGTGCGGATTCATCTGCAACGCCTAATAAAGCTCCACAAGAAATTAAAGGAATTGATAAAATTCTCTTGAGCGAAATTGTAGTATCACCCGCCGGATCTGAGTATGCGGAGATTTATAATCCAGGGTCCGAGACCGTAAATTTAAATTCTTATTATCTTACGGATGCCACACAGGGTGGTGGAACTACGGCTTACTATCAAATGGTTCTTACCGGTAATACCGGCGGTGGAGGCGACAATAGTGAATTTGATTTCCACGTGAAATTCCCATCCGGGTCCACTATTGACCCGGGAGAATATCAGACTGTTGCTCTAAACGGCAGTATTCTTTTCAATACTGCATTTGGAGTTATGCCTACTTATGAAGTTGCCGAGGATGATGGATCGCCCGATGCAATACCGGATATGGTAGAGATCTATACAGGTAGTGTTGGTGCTTCTGCCGGATTTAGTGATTCGGGTGAAATGGCTGTTCTCTACTTTTGGAATGGCGAAACCGATCTTGTTACCGATGTAGACTATGTGGTCTGGGGTGATAAAGTCGAAGCAGTGGATAAATCCGGCGTTAAAATTGACGGCCCGGATGCAGGCACGGATTCTACTGTTTATAATAATGACATAGCCGTTGTCGATCAAGACGTGGCTCCGGGGCATTCTTCCGGATTTTCAATGCAGAGGCTAAGTGGTAGTGAAGGTATCCAAATTGAAACAGGAAGTAATGGAATATCGGGTGCTAATGAGATGAGCGAAAATCTCAGTGCTACATTTTATGGCGGATTAGCTCCGTCTCCAAATGCAGCAGCTCCGGAAACATACGTAGCAATGACTATCGCTGAAATGGAAGTCGATGCTAACGGCGATTTTGTTCCGGATAGATTGGGACAGATGGTACAAATAACCGGTGTTATCTCGACACCCAATCTACAAACCGAAAATACCTCCCATTTTATTGATGACGGAACAGCGGGAACCGATATTTTCTATTTTGGTCAAGATTCAGTCTATCTTGTAGGTGATTCAATCACCGTTAAAGGCGTGGTGGCAGAGTTTGGTGCTGTAACGGAATTAATTCCACCGAACGCAGGTGAGGATGTGACATGGCACAGCAGCGGAGCTGAAGTACGCATTCAAGTTACGCCTGTAAGTCAGCTTAAAGACGTTAACGGTGAAGCAGTGGAAGGCGAGGTAATTTCCCTTGATGAGAATGTCTGGATGGTCGATGATTTAGATTGGCCCTCAGGTGTAGCGAGCATAGACATAGACATCACCAACGGAGTTGATACTGTCCTGATGAGACTTGACTCCGACCTGGGACTGGGTGGTGAACCAAGAGCTTGTGGAGAATTCTTATTGACAGGTATAGTGTCCCAATTTTCGTTCAACACTCCACCGGATGACAATTATTCCTTGATTCCTCGCTTTTTCGAAGACATGGTGTTTAAGGATGCAGCTACAATTACTAGTGCTACTCAATCAGGTGACAATGGTGTGGTAGTAGAATTTACAGCAAGTCCTCGGGATACTGCAGGAGCACCATCACCGATTGCGGTAGTAAACTATACGGTTACGGCATTCTTTGACGACGATACGGAACAACTGTTAGGTACTGTCACGGCTGATAATTCAGCTGACTATACACTATCTGCTCTCCTTACCGATGGTGATGAGGCATACATAGTGGTGCTCGCTAACAATGCAGTCTGTAATTTATGGTCTGAAGGTGCCCATTTTCAAAAAGTTGTTGGTATAGCTGATAATGATGTACTTCCGAAATCATTCGATATCTCGGCGAACTATCCGAATCCATTTAATCCGACGACCACGATTAATTATCAGGTGCCGAAAACTGCACATGTGAAGATCGTAATCTTCAATTTATTGGGACAGAAGGTCGCCACATTGGTCGATGATGAACTGGTAGCAGGTTTCCATTCTACTCAGTTCAATGGTCTGACAGATCGCGGTAGAGAGTTGTCATCCGGAATATATTTCTATAGAATGACAACCGGTGATTTCAGTAAGACTCAAAAGATGATGTTCCTTAAATAAGGTAATTCATCTGAAATATAAGATTGACTTGAAGGGTCGGCATTTGCCGACCCTTCATTATTTATAATGCTCATATAATTTACTTGACTACGCAAGGCTTACTGATATATTAGTTAATAGGAATAAGGGGCACAGACTACTCAAATGGAAAGAAAAATCCGAACTCCGGCGGTTGCAGGGACATTTTATCCCGAGGATGAGAAAGATTTAGCAGAACTAATTCTAAAATGTTTTCCGAGTGACGACGTGCCTAAACCTGATAGTGATCTGATATCGTTGGTGAGCCCTCATGCGGGTATCGTCTATTCCGGTCAGGTGGCGGGGTATGCGTATGCCTTATTAAAAGATAAGATTATAAAAAACATTCTTATCCTCGCACCGAGCCACCACGAATATTTTGTTGGCGGAACCATTTATGACGGTGATGCATACTCTACACCTCTGGGAGAGGTTCCTATCAATTCTGAAATATCACAGAAGATAGCCGACAGCTCGGATCATATTCAGTTTTCATCAATCGGGCATGGGAAAGAACATTCGCTGGAAGTTCAGCTGCCGTTTCTGCAGGAAGTATTAAAAAATGATTTTAATATTATTCCTCTTATAATTGGAAATATCAACCTCGATATCGCTTCGGAGATCGCAGATTCGATCGCCGGTGTAATTTCAGCTTCTCAGGAAGATGTTCTACTTATTGCGAGCACAGACCTATCCCATTTTCACGATCAGGAGAAAGCAAATGTTATGGATGATCGTACTGCTGAGTATCTCGAATCTATGTCGATTGATACTCTGTACGATGAATGTGAAAATGGTAATTGCGAAGCCTGCGGCATTAATCCCCTCACAGTTGTGGTGAAAGCTTCACAGCTTCTCGGAGCTTCAAATGTAGATATATTGAAGTATGCTACATCAGGAGATGTAAGCGGAGACTTCAATAGCGTGGTAGGATATCTTTCAGCGGCTATCAGGGTATAGATCGGATGTTCAGCAAAGAGCAAAAGGATCTGATGTTGAGCACAGCGCGTGATGTCGTTTCCTCGTGCGCAAGAAATGAAAAAATAATACTGAATGACGCTCTGCAAAATCTCAGTGAAGAACCTATGGGTGTATTTATTACATTGCGGAAAAATGAAGAACTCAGAGGATGCATCGGATATGTGGAGGGTTATAAACCGCTTTACGAGGCCATTCCGGAAATGTCAGAAGCTGCGGCTACAAGGGATCCACGCTTTGATCCGGTAAAGGAAGATGAAATTGGGGAAATTAATCTGGAAATATCATTACTATCCCCACTGGAAAAGATAGAATCACCGGAGCAGGTTGAAGTCGGAAAACACGGCTTGGTTATTAAAAAAGGATTAAACAAAGGTCTGCTGCTGCCGCAGGTCGCAACAGAAAACAAATGGGACAGTATAACTTTTCTTGAACATACCTGCTTGAAAGCCAATCTACAACCCGATTCATGGAAAGATGAAGAGATAGAAATATACGTATTTTCTGCGGAAGTATTCAGCGAAGGCCCTGAAAATTAATCTCATAAATAAAAAAGCTGCCCTCATCGGAGCAGGGCGAGTGGGTCGTTCAATATTGGTTTCGCTTGCTGATGCCGGTTTTACCCCATCCGCTATCATAAGCGGGTCTGAAGGATCCGCAAAATCTCTGGCTGATATAGTTGGCGCGGATAACTATGGAACGAGTTATAATATCCTAACTGAAGATTGTGAACTGATCGTTATAGCCGTTCCGGATGATAGACTCGAAAATGTAGTAGCGAAATTAGCCTCCACCTCGAAATTTGGTTCCGAAACTCTAATAGTTCACACATCCGGCATTCAGGAATCAAAAATTTTGGATTCACTTTCGCAAAAGGGAGCCAAAATAGCGTCAATACACCCGGCTGCGTCGTTCCCGCAAAACAAAATACTCCCACTCAGAGATGTTCGATTCGGTGTAGAGGGAAATAACTCTGAGGAAGCTGCCGAGTTGGTGAATTCTATAGACGGAATACCATTTTTGATCGAGACAGGAAAAAAAGCACTGTATC
>CBDUTM010000132.1:0-5424 GCA_965369985.1 uncultured bacterium
AATACCCAGAGCATGTAAATTTCAATTTGAATACTGAAATAATAAGAGATTTATCCTCCCTCGACAAAGGCTTGGTTCTTGTCACAGGACCGACCGGCTCAGGTAAATCCACTACGCTTGCGACAATGATCGACTATATTAACGCGAACTTTGAATATCATATAATTACGATTGAAGACCCGATTGAATTTATCCATGAGCCAAAGAAGTCTTTGATCAATCAGAGAGAACTTCATACTAATACGAAGTCGTTTACAAATGCTCTTCGCTCATCTCTTAGGGAGGACCCTGATGTTATATTGCTTGGGGAGTTGAGAGACCTGGAGACGACATCTCTGGCTATTTCAGCAGCGGAAACGGGACACCTCGTCTTCGGAACTCTGCATACGAATTCAGCTGCAAAGACTGTAAACAGGGTTATCGATCAGTATCCGGCTGAGGAACAGGGACAAATCCGGAGTATGCTTGCGGAATCGCTCAGGGGTGTAATAGCACAAATATTACTTCCGAAAAAGGGTGGAGGAAGGGTTGGAGCGTTCGAAATATTGATCTGTACACCTGCAGCATCAAATATGATCCGGGAGGATAAAATATTTCAGCTCGATTCAATAATTCAAACAAGTATGAAGATCGGAATGATAACAATGGATCAATCATTAGCGGCATTGATCAAACAAGGCCAAATCGAACCGGAGGTCGCTTATCGGCATGCTCGCGATGCCAAAAGCGTAGCAAAACTTGCCGGAATAGCTCCTATTGAAGAAGGTAAAGCATAAGGTATTATCCCTGAATTAATGGACTTTACACCTTTATTTAAGTTAATGGCGGAGAAAGAAGCATCGGATATGTTTATTGCTGCCGACGCTCCAGTATATTTCAAAATTAAAGGAAACCTCGTCACCGTTGCGGCTCGGAAAGTAACAGCGGAAGAAATCGACAACATGATCTCTCATCTGATCTCATCCGAAGATTATAAGAAATTTAAGAATGAAAACGATTTTGATACGAGCTTGGTTGTGGAAGATGTTGGAAGATTCAGACTGAATATTTTTGTACAGAAAGGTTCTCCCGGAGTTGTTGCAAGACGAATCTCTACTGATATGCCAGTTCTTGAAGACTTGGGACTGCCTCAGCAGTTAGCGGATATTACTTTAGATAAGAACGGATTAGTGCTCATAGTAGGAGGAACTGGTTCAGGAAAATCAACAACTTTAGCGGCAATGGTCGACCATCGGAATTCCAATACGGACGGGCATATTATTACCATTGAAGACCCGGTAGAATTTGTACATGAAAATAAAAAAAGCTTGATCACTCAGCGGGAAGTCGGCACAGATAGTAAATCATACGCCTCAGCATTGAGAAGTGCGCTCAGGCAAGCTCCTGATGTGCTTCTGATAGGTGAAGTGAGAGACCGAGAATCGATGGAAGCGGCAATTTCCTTTGCGGAGACTGGACACTTGGTACTTGGAACTCTTCATGCTAATAATGCTCCTCAGACAATGGACAGAATATTCGGGTTTTTCCCGAATGAAATGCATGATATGTTGAAGCTTCAATTGTCCCAAACTTTAAAAGCTGTTATGGCTCAGCGGTTAGTAAAGGCTATAAGAAGAAACGAACGGCTTGTTGCTGTAGAATTTATGACTCTTACGGCCAGAATTTCAGATCTCCTTCTCAAAGGAGAATTTCAATCGTTAAAAAGCGCAATTGAAAGATCTGAAGGCGAGGGGATGATCACTTTTGATGAATCTCTTTTTCAATTGTATAAATCCGGAAAAATCGATGTCGAAACGGCATTGACAAATTCAGATTCTCCAACGGATCTGCGATTAAGGATTCGGTCTGAAGAGGAATCTGATATACCCACAAATATCAAATTAATGGAAGAGGAATCTGATAATAACTCATCGGAGGATGAAAGTTTGGATGGTCAACAATTTTGAGTTACTCAATATTTGAGAGGCTATTATGAAATATGAAATACGATCGGTTGATATATGGAGTGTGGGCAAAACTATTTTTTTAATATCATTAATTATTCATCTGATACTGGGGATGGGAATATTACTGATAATACTCGCTGTTACGAATGTTTCAACAGATTATTTTGACGATACAGAGTATTATTATGATGAAATCAATGGTTTTGGATTGCCCATCGGTCTTATTTTGGTTGTAGTTTTATCAGTAAGCGCTTCGATCTTTTATTTATTGCTATATGTAACATTCGGAGCATTCTATAATATCATTGCCGGGCGGTTAGGCGGAATAGAAATAACACTTAAAGAGTTGGCGGTTCCGGCCAAAACTAAGCTTATTCCCAAAGATGAAGATTCTGTCGATGAGGACAGTCGGGAAGAGTGACCTCTAATTCTAATGAAGTTAGGGTGAGGTTTGCCCCAAGTCCGACAGGGCATCTCCACGTAGGCGGTGCTCGGACTGCGTTATTTAATTATCTATACCCAAAATCTCATAACGGAAAATTCCTGCTGAGGATCGAAGATACCGATAGAGAACGTTCGGATGATGCGATGGTCGCGGAAATCAAAGAAAGTTTAGCGTGGCTTGGGCTGAAGTGGGATGAAGATATCGTCTTCCAATCCTCTCGAACTGAAATGTATAATGAATCAAATTCTAAGCTGCTTTCAATTCAGATGGCATACAGATGTTTCTGCGAACCGGAGGAACTCGACGAGAAGAGAAAGTTAGCTCAACAAAATAAAAAGCAATATAAATATGATGGTACTTGTAGAGAACTCACAAAAGAGGATGCTGAAACGAAAGTAAAAGAGGGAAAACATTTTGCATTGCGGTTTGCAACACCTAAAGAAGGAGAAACCATAGTTAACGACCTCATCTATGGGGATGTTGTATTTAAAAACAGTGAAATTGATGATTTTATAATCGCAAGAAGGGATGGATCTCCAACATATCAGCTTGCAGTAGTAACGGATGACTGGAAAATGAATATTACCCATGTGATAAGGGGAGAGGATCATCTGTCAAATACTCCGAAGCAGCTGCTCCTATATGACGGATTAGGCGCAAAAGAGCCGATTTACGCCCATTTGCCGCTAATATTGGGCAGTGACAACCGAAGGCTATCGAAACGGCATGGAGCAACGGCTGTTACGGAATTCCGAAATCAGGGAATATTTCCGGAAGCTCTTTTAAATCATTTGAGCTTATTGGGATGGTCGCCGAAAGATGACACAGAATTAATGGATTTAAATGAAATTCTTAAGCGGTTCAGATTGGATAATGTATCACGAAAAAGCGCTGTGTTCGATCATAAAAAACTTCTTTGGATAAACGGGCAACATTTGTCGTCTAAGAGCGCGGACGAACTTCTCCCATTAGTAGAGAAAAAGTGGAATCTATCAGCTACTGAAATTGCGGACTCCGATTATCTGATAAAAGTTATAGATATAGTAAAAGTACGAGCTAAAACATATGAAGAACTTATTTCTTTCGGATATTACTTTTTCAATGATCCGGTTGAGTTTGATGAAAATGCGTGGAAAAAGTATTGGTCTGACAATGCAGTTAACGAAAATATAAGCATTCTCCTTGATAATCTATCCGATCTTGATGATTATTCAGAAGAAAAATTAGAAGAGGTGCTTAGATCAACCGCGGAATCTATCGGAGTTAAAGCCGCATCTCTAATTCATCCGACCCGACTGGCATTAACAGGGTTTGGAGTAAGTCCGGGCATATTTGAGGTTATGAATTTACTTGGCAAAGAAGTAGTGCTGCGCAGATTAAAATCGGCGAATGAAAAATTTCCTTTATGATTGTTTGTGCTATATGTTTATTTAGCCGGAGGGGTTCCAGACAACCGTACGCGGATGAAAACCTCTCCATCCGAACCAAAAAGCCTGCGTACCGACGATAGGACTTAATCGTTCGCCTTTTAGCTGACCTTTTACAGCTTCGCCGTTTAAACCGTCCCATATTGATCCTGTTTCTAAATCTCGAACAAAATGTCCGTCGGGCGACTCTGCCACTTCAAAGTTAAGAAGCTTTCCATTTAAATTTCTATCAAATGCAGTAGCAGTTTTTCCGTCTGAGGAATAAACGACAAGAAGCTTTGATTCAACAAGATCATAATTCACGTGATTTGTATTCTTAAAATATTTATGGGGAAATACAACCGGAATATCATCAACGAGAACTCCCAATACTATGTCTTTCCCCTCTAATCGCCTGTCAAAGTTTACTGTGCCAACTATTCCAAGACGATCTCTTGATTTATTATAACTTACATAGCTGGATTTAGAAGTAAACCTGCTTTTTACCAGGACCTTTGAATCCGGGTGGAGCTTTTTCCATTCACTCCATTTAAGGTGCTGCACAGGTAATGATTTAAGTTGAGTACCCTTATATTTTCCCTTTATTGCTTTCCCGGAAATATGGCTCCAATACGATTGTGAGTCTCTGTCGTACATGATGAGCGAGTCTCGCCAGAGATTTCCGGATACTCCGAATGAATTAACTTTGTTGTCAAATTTGCGGACATACACGATGCCTGTAAAGCAAAGGGGTCACCATGTAACCGATATGTAAGTATCTCCCACAAAATCATTAACTATTTCGTGTCTATCCAAATGCCAGGTAGAATATGCACGCGCATCACCGTTAATTACCAAGCCCATAACCAATTCATCTTCTTTCATAAATTTTTCAGCTTCTTTGACGCTGACAAATTCCGGATTATCAATAGCAGGGATACCATCCCTTGGCAGTATATAATACATACGATCACCATCAATTATCTCAAATGATCCTCTTTGCGCAAACGCAATAGAAGCGAAAGTCAAAATAATCACAAGTCCTGATATCGCATTGACACTAAAATATTTTATGAACACGCAGAATATCCTCATCTTTTCGGGTTAATGATTCAAAAATATACTAATAGGAATTCGGATAACTAACTGTAATGCTAAATACATGAAATATGCGAATTTAAAAGAAAATGAGATTCTGGTGGCAGTATACGGTCAAAAGGGGAGAAGTCAATATGAATATCGAACTGAGTTATTAACACCCTTATTCATGATGTAATTGGTTACATATAGGACGTAAATAACTATGATATAGGCATATAGAAAAGAAATATAAAGAGATTATTGTCAGTATTTTCTACAAATAATATTATTAGTAAACAAGTTATCAACATTTGCGCACCTGAAGAAAATCGGATGTTAATAACTTGCATATTCGATACAAGATTTAGTTATTAAATTAATTTGAAACACCATATAGTGTTGTATATCCACTATTCCAGCCCTCAGAATAACGGGATGTAGTGAATACGAACGAAAAGAAACTTTTTCGACAATAATGCCTGACAAAATTAAGCTGACCTAAAGGTTGGTGGAGAGTTTAAATATCGTTTGAAACCGGCAGGGGGTG
>CBDUTM010000133.1:0-5411 GCA_965369985.1 uncultured bacterium
GCCGTATTTCGATTTGTGTACCAAAAAGTTCCCGGATAAAAAATGTGGAAGAACTTGAAGGTTTAACCATTGCTACATCTTACCCGAATATTCTGACAAAATTTTTAGATATGACAAAGCTTAAATCAAAGATAACAATAATTAGCGGCTCCACAGAAATTACACCGGCGTTAGGAGTAGCTGACGCTATATGCGAGATCATCTCCTCCGGCAGCACGTTGAAATCTCACGGGCTTGATGAGATGTTCGAAATTGTTAAATCAGAAGCTGTATTGATAGCTCACAAATCAACTCTCGCTGATAAAAACCGTAAAGAGCTTATCAGTAAACTGTTGGTTCGCATCAAAAGTAGAGTACTTGCTCACGGCAAAAAATATGTTGCTATGAATGCCAATGTTAACAGCATAGAAAAAATAAAAACATTGATACCAGGAATTAAAAGCCCAACGATAATTCCACTTCTCGAAGAAGATATGGTCGCTCTGCATTCTGTGGTAGACGAACAAGAATTTTGGAATGTACTCGATGAATTGAAAAGCGCAGGCGCCACCGGCATTGTAGTCTCCTCAATAGATAACATCATCCAATAATTATGGAAATTCGAAAACTTAATGGCTTAAGTCAGAAGGAAATGAGTGCTTTGCTCAACAGAAATGCAGATTCCGATTCTTCTTTAAGACAAACAGTCGAAAATATTTGTGTCAATGTGAAAATACGTGGAGATGAGGCAATTAGATCTTTTACAAAAAAATTTGATAAGATCAATCTCGACAGATTTTTAGTGACAAGTGAAGAAATTGAAGCTGCATTTGACGGTATCGGGAAAAACCTTTCTGATTCAATGCTAAAAGCTCGTGATAATATATTAAAATTTCATTCGGCACAATCACCACAATCCAATGAAGTAGTAACAGATATCGGAATATCACTTATTCGTGAACCCAGGGCTATAGAAAACGTAGGACTTTATGTGCCCGGTGGAACTGCTCCTCTCCTCTCAACCGTTTTGATGCTCGGAATTCCTGCAAAATTTGCCGGATGTAAGCGGATTGCGATGACAACTCCTCCCAACACGGATGGAAATGTAAGCTCCTTACTGCTGGCGGCCGCCAAATTGGTTGGCATTCAGGAAATATATAAAATTGGGGGTGCACAGGCTATTGCTGCGTTGGCTTACGGTACTGACTCTATTCCAAGGGTTGACAAGATCTTTGGTCCGGGAAATAAATTTGTCAATGCGGCTAAAATGTTTGTTTCAAATGATCCGGGCGGTGCGGCAATAGATCTGCCTGCAGGTCCGACAGAACTTTTGATCGTCGCCGATGAGGAAGCGAATCCTTTTTATGTTGCGCTTGACCTTTCTGCACAAGCTGAACACGGAGCTGACTCCAGTGTTGTATTATTGACTGACAGCACCGTATTTGCAAAATCTGTTTCTGAAGCGATTACGAATCTTTCTCTGCCCGAAAAACGTAAGGAGATAATATGTAATTGTTTGAGCAATTCCTTGATGTTAACCGTTGAAAACATAGAGGAAGCGATCGAATTTTCTAACAAGTATGCACCTGAACATCTATCTCTTCAAATTGAAAACCCCGAACTATATAAAGATACTATACGAAATGCCGGAACAGTTTTCCTTGGAGGGATGACTCCCGCAGCAGCCGGCGATTATGCGACAGGTGCCAATCACACTCTTCCCACAAACGGTAACGCAAAATCATACAGTGGTCTATCTTTGAGTGATTTCCAAAAATTCATCACATTTCAAAAGACCGATACTCAGGGTTTGGAAAGTATAGCATTTGCAGTAAAAAGGCTGGCTGAAGCTGAAGGACTTTATTTGCACAATGAATCTGTGCAGGCAAGGCTAAATGATGTTTGATCTTAAAAATCAGATCCGACCCGAACTGCTCAAGTTTATACCTTATAAAAGCGCTCGCTTTCTTGAAAATAGCGGAAGTGTTTTACTGGATGCGAATGAAAATCCGTTTAAAAAAATTATTGATATTGGAGGCGTGGTCGCAAACAGATATCCCGACCCGAATTCTGCAATTTTGAGAGTAGCTCTTTCTGAATACGTGGAGGCTCCACTTGAGAATATATTTGCCGGATCGGGTTCTGATGAAATTATTGATCTATTACTAAGGCTATTTTGCGTACCAAATCAGGACGAAGTAGTAATCATTGAGCCTACATACGGAATGTATAAAGTTTCTGCAGAACTTAATGGAATAATTACCAAATCATGCTTACTTGGTGATGATTATGATATTGATATATCAAAAGTTGATGAAGCGGTAAACGAAAATACAAAGCTCATTTTTTGTTGTTCGCCGAACAATCCAACTAGCAATATTCTATCGACAGAAAAATTGCTCGATTATACTAAGGATAAAGGAATAATTTTAGTAGTAGATGAGGCATATATCGAATTTGCTGAGTATCCTTCGCTCACTCTAATATCTAACGAATATCCCAATCTAATTGTCCTCAGGACGCTTTCGAAATCATGGGGACTCGCCGGAATACGTTTGGGTTATTGCATTGCAGATGAACAGGTAATAGAGTATTTAATGAGAATCAAACTTCCTTATAACGTTAATGTATTAACTCAAGAGGTCGCATTATTTGCTCTTGGTAACCGAAAGGATATGGAAAAGTCAGTTTCGGATATTCTTTCTGAAAGGGAAAGACTCAATATTGAGTTTAGAAAAATGAACATATTCAGAAAAGTATTTCCAAGCGAGACTAATTTTCTGCTCGTATTATGTGAAGACGCATTAAAAATTCAGAATTATCTCGCCGCTAAAGGTATTATCGTACGGAACCGTTCATCTGACCCTCTTCTTGATAACTGCTTACGAATCACGGTCGGCTCAAAAGAGCAAAATGATCTTCTCCTTGAGGCACTAAAGGAATTGTCCTCATGAAATTAATTATTCTTGACCGGGACGGGACCATCATAAAAGAGCCGCCTGATAAACAGATTGATTCTCTTGAAAAACTGGAGTTTGTTCCGGGAGTCATATCAGGCTTAAAATCATTAACCAGCGCCGGATATACTCTGTTAATGGTATCAAATCAGGATGGACTTGGCAGTGGCGAATATCCTGAAAAATCATTTCAATCAGTGCAGGATAAAATACTCTCTCTTCTTGCCGGCGAAGGAATTGAATTCGATGAAGTTTTAATCTGTCCGCATAAACCTGCGGACAACTGTGATTGCCGGAAACCAAATATGGGCTTAGTCGATGAATATTTAACTAAAACAAAGCCGAATTCAGAACGATCTTTTGTCATCGGCGATAGAGATTCAGATATTAAGTTCGGTAAAAATCTCGGCTTCAGGACTGCATTATTGGGCTCAGAAAATTCTGCTGATCCTGATTTTAGTTCGGATAACTTTTCTGATATTTGCGATTGGATTTTGGATAGTTCACGGTCTTCGAGGATCAAGAGAGTAACCGAAGAAACTTCGATTGAAATTGAGCTCGTCTTAGACGGAAAGGGCAAGCACAATATCTCAACAGGCATCCGCTTTTTAGATCATATGCTTGAGCAGGTTTCAAAACACTCCGGAATCACTGTTAACATCAAGGCATCAGGGGATACCGATATAGATGAGCATCACACTGTGGAAGACACGGGCTTGGCTTTTGGAGAAGCTATATCAGTCGCGATCGGTGATAAAAGAGGTATTGAAAGATTCGCGTTCGCCGCACCGATGGATGAATCTTCTTCCGAAGTATTGCTTGATCTATCAGGCAGAAGTCATTTGAAATTTGAAGGACAATTTGAAAGGGAAATGGTCGGTGAGCTGCCTACTGAACTTGTTGAAGATTTCTTTAAGGCGTTTTCAGACACGCTTAACTGTACTCTTCATATAAAAGTGGATGGAAGAAATGATCACCATAAGATTGAATCGATCTTCAAAGCAGTAGGGCGAGTACTCAAAGATGCGGTGAAGATCAATATTGACGAGATCAATCGCATACCTTCTACAAAAGGAATATTGTGATAGGGCTTATAGAATATGGAGGCGGTAATATCACGTCAGTGTCGAACGCTCTTGACAGGTTGGGAGTAAAATACGTTAAGGGGGCAACGCCTTCCGATTTCACAGATGTTAATAAAATCATATTTCCGGGTGTGGGCGAAGCCAAAACTGCTATGGATGCAATCGGGAAAGTATCATTAATACCCTATCTAAAATCGTTAGGTATTCCTTTTCTCGGTATCTGTATAGGATTGCAGCTGTTATTTGATTATACCGTCGAAAGGTCTACAGAGTGTTTAGGTATTATAAAAGGGAATTTAAATAAATTCGATTCACAAAACTATAAAGTCCCTCAAATAGGCTGGAACAAAGTTTTTTTTACAGTCGATTCTCCCCTTTTTCAAGGGATTGAAAATTGCTCATTTTTTTATTTTGTGAATTCATTTTATGCCCCGGAAGTTCCTGAGACAATTGCTACTACAGAATACGTAACCAACTTTTCTTCTGCTGTCAATAAAGATAATTTTTACGGTGTCCAGTTCCATGCGGAAAAATCCGGTGAAATTGGAGAAAAACTTCTTAAAAATTTTGTAGAATTATGTTGATATTCCCCGCTATTGATCTTTACCAGGGACAATGTGTCCGGTTGACGCGAGGAAAATTCTCGACTAAAAAGGTTTACGATTCTTCACCTTCTGAGATGGCAATGACATTTTCTCAAAAGGGTTTTACACATCTCCATATTATAGATTTGGAAGGAGCTGAAAATGGCAGGATAGTCAATTGGGATGCTATTTCTTCTATTATAACAGCAACCAAATCTAAAGTCCACATCGGAGGCGGAATTCGCACGGAAGAAGATGTCGAAAAACTTCTTTCTCTCGGAGTAAATCAGGTAATACTGGGAACAGTTATAGCAGAATCAATCGAAATGGCTGAGAACTTTGTAAATAGGTTTGGCAGCGATCGGATAATAGTCGCTGCAGATTTCAGCAACGGCAAAATTCTCAGTGCCGGTTGGAAAAAGGAACAAAACTATTCACCTCTCCAATTTATGGAAATGTTCAGTAATATCGGAATAGACTATTTTTTAAGTACTGACATCCAAAGGGATGGAGTACTGAAGGGTCCAAACACTGAATTTTACAAATCAATCCTGACTGATCTTCCAAATATTAAGCTCATCGCTTCGGGAGGCGTTTCTTCCATAAATGATATCCAATTGCTCAATCAATCAAAGTTATATGGAGCTGTTGTTGGAAAAGCGATTTACGAAAATCTTATCGAACTTGATGAACTGGCTAAATTATAAATAATGCTGACTAAACGTATAGTTCCCTGTTTAGATGTAAAAGACGGTAGAACCGTAAAGGGAATTAAATTTAAAAATTTGCGTGACGCGGGAGATCCT
>CBDUTM010000134.1:0-5394 GCA_965369985.1 uncultured bacterium
ATTTATGCCGATATCCCTTGATTTATCCTATTTTATATCTTAATTTATTACCGGATGAAGCATTGGAAATTCAATAATTTGATGATATAATGCTTAATTCAATCTTGTAGATTGATTCTTAGGTTTTTTAAGCTAAGGTAGAAATTGCCCAGTCGGGGCTGAAATTGAAATCAGATTCATCGGTAATGGGGGATGAGTGTCAGTTTGAATGAGTATCGGAGGACAAATATTGGGACTGTCTCAAAATAAATTGCGCTCCATAGTTTTTGTGTTAGTATTTTTCATATGGGTATTCTGATGCTAAATTTTCGATCTCCATTTGAGAAATTGGTCATTCTTGCGGGTTTCTTGTCAATATTTTTAGGTTCTACTGTCTTGATAGGCTGGTATAGCGGTAATTTAATATTGATCCAAATCAACGAATCTTTTGTACCAATGCAATACAACACAGCCCTCGGTTTCCTCATGAGTGGTGCCATGCTTTTGCTGATCGTTTTCAAACAAAATAAGTGGGCTGCTATATTAGGTTTAGGATTAGTTTTGATCGGAGGAATTACCCTAATTGAGTATATTTTTGGTGTAGATTTATTTCTCGATCAGATATTCATGAAACATTACGTTACAGTCAAGACTTCACATCCCGGTCGTATGGCTCCAAACACGGCTTTGAGTTTTTTGCTTACAGGATTTGCAGCTATTCTACTTAATATGAGATTTAAAAAATATAAAATCTTTGGCACGATAGGTCTTTTCGGGGCATTAATCTTTGGACTTGGTTTAGTAGCTTCCATAGGTTACTTAATCGAAGTTGAAACAGCATATGGGTGGGGAAAATTAACTCGAATGGCAATTCACACATCAACAGGTTTTATTGTTCTTGGTATTGGTTACATCTTATGGGCCATCCACAAATGGCGTAAACACCTTGCTGGATTAATGGTTACAACGAAAGGAGATGGAGAAAATAAGTTTCTACTGTCTGAGAATTCATCGTTATATATAATTATCGTAATAGTTTTTTTCCTATCAATTATGGCCCTTACAAGTCTGGCACTAAGCCAAATAGAAGATCAAACCCGCAGAGATACAGTTGCTAGCCTTCAAACCGTTCTTGAAACAACAAATGAAGCCTTCCATATTTGGGCGGATGAACAAAAACATGATATTGCAATACTCTCTTTATCTCCTACTTTGATAAATCTTACAAAATCGCAATTAGCAGTAAAAAGAGAAGTTGACGCTCTTTTATCCTCTCCGACGTTAGCTGAAATTCGTGAGTTCTCCAAGCCGACACTTGAAACACTTGGCAACATAGGCATCTTCATCATTTCGCCTGACTTTATAAGTATAGCATCTATGCGTGACGCGAATGTGGGCACAGTGAATCTTATAGCCGAACAGCGGAGAGACCTACTGCAAAATGTTTTCAACGGTAAAATCGAGATTATACCTCTCCTTCGTTCAGACGTTCCTTTGCCAGACCTTTCAGGCAAAATGGTTGAGGGTTACCCCACGATGTTTATAGCGGGTCCCATCAAGGATGAGAATGAGAAAATAATAGCGGCGTTTACCATGCGTATAGATCCTACTCGCGATTTCAGTCGATTGGCTCGCATAGGTCGTATTGGAATGACCGGAGAAACCTATCTCTTCGACAACAAAGGTAGACTCCTGAGCGAGAGTCGATTTGACGATCATCTAATTAATGTTGGGCTTCTTAAACCCAATGAACCGAATATTTTAACAGTAAGTATTCGTGATCCGGGCGGGAATATGGTTGAGGGTTTTCTTCCTGATATCTCCAGAGATAAACAACCGTTTACATATATGGCAGAGAGAGCTATAAGTGGGGAAGCTGGATTTAGCTTGAATGAATACCGTGATTATCGTGGTGTACCTGTACTCGGAGCCTGGCTATGGGATGATGAATTAGGATTTGGTATGACCACAGAGATTGACTTGGAAGATGCCCTCGGCTCGTTTTATACAACTCGCAAGATTTCCGTAGGTGTTCTGAGTCTTACAATATTGCTGACTTTAACTCTTTCCCTCATTATTGTCCAGATGCGGGAACAGTCAAGGGAGATATTAAGTCAGAGCCGTGAACGAGCCCGGAATATAATAAATACTGCGCTTGATGCCGTTGTGGTGATGGATGATTCCGGCTCGATAATAGATTGGAACCCTCAAGCAGAGATGATCTTCGGCTGGTCGCGAAACGAAGCAATTGGAGATCATTTGTCCGATTTAATAATTCCCCCACAATACCGCGAAGCGCACGGGAAGGGACTACAAAAGTTTTTGACTACCGGTAAGGATACGATATTGAATAAGCGAATTGAGATGTCAGCACTACACCGCGACGGACACGAATTTCCTGTAGAACTCTCGATATCGCCTCTCCAGATAGGGGATCGTCATATATTTAGTGGATTTGTCCGTGATATAACTCGCCGAAAAGAAGCAGAGCGTGAGTTACAGTTAGCTCATGATGAATTGGAGTTGCGTGTGAAAGAGCGAACGAAGCAGCTCGAAATATCTAATAAAGACCTGGAAGCATTTTCTTATTCTGTTTCACATGACCTTCGAGCACCGCTAAGGGCCATAGACGGTTTTTCAAAGATATTGGTCGAGGATTTTGAGGATAAAATCGATGATGAGGGTAACCGATTACTAAACGTCATAAGAACTAATACTCAAAATATGGGCAATCTAATTGATGATCTTCTTACTTTCTCTCGTTTAGGACGAAAAGAATTGAATAAATCTGATATAAACATGCCAGATATGGTGAAATCCGTTTACAATGAACTTAAAGAGAGTGCTCAGAATAGGAAAATAAATTTAAGAATTAATTCCTTACCTTCCATATGGGGTGATCCTTCATTGATTCGACAGATCGTGTCAAATCTACTTTCGAATGCCATAAAATTTACAGAACCTAAACAAATAGCGAATATATCTGTTTCAGGGAAGAGAAAAAAAGATGAGATCATTTATTCGTTTAAAGATAACGGTGTTGGATTTGACATGCGATATGCCAATAAGTTATTTGGCGTCTTCCAACGACTTCATTCTAATGAAGAATTTGAAGGTACCGGCATTGGTTTGTCGTTAGTTCGCAGAATTATCAGTAAACATGGGGGTAAAGTTTGGGCTGAGAGTGAATTAAACGAGGGTTCAACGTTTTACATCTCAATTCCGAACACAAAAGATGGAGTACAATGATGATTGAAAAAGAGGTAGAGATATTATTAGTTGAGGACAATCCTAATGATGCTGAACTAACAATGAGAGCTCTTAAGAAACAAAATCTCGCAAACAGACTACATTTGGTTAAGGATGGCGCTGAAGCTTTAGATTTTATTTTCGCCAAAGGCAATTATTCTAACCGTAATTCAAATATTAAACCCAAAGTTATTTTACTTGATTTGAAACTTCCAAAGGTGGATGGTTTAGAAGTATTAAAGAAATTAAAGGAGGATGAACAAACAAAAAAGATTCCGGTAGTGGTTCTTACTTCTTCGAGAGAGGAAGAGGATATGGTAAAAAGCTACAGCTTCGGTGTAAATAGTTACATAGTAAAACCTGTTGATTTTGAAAAATTCATGACATCGGTATCAGATCTTGGCCTATACTGGCTTTTGTTGAATAAGCAACCTGACTGACAATAAGACATTTAGGAGTAAATATCATGAACTCGAATATAAATCTCTTAATACTCGAAGATAATCCTCATGACGCCGAGTTGATTAAGCGTGAGGTTATGAAGGGAGAAATAGAGTATACATTAAAACACGTCGAAACGAGAGAGTCATACATTACTGAATTGAATGACTTCAACCCGGATCTTATACTATCCGATTACACTTTGCCTAAATTTGACGGTATGAGAGCAATCAGGAAAGCAAATGAAATATCTCCGTCTACGCCTGTAATCATAGTTACAGGCTCGATAAATGAAGAAACTGCTGTTAATTGTCTTAAAGCAGGAGCCGTGGATTATGTACTCAAAGAGAATCTTACTCGTCTTGACTCAGCAGTGAAAAGCGCTTTGGAAAGAAAATGGGATAAAGAGAAAAAAGAGGAAGCAGAGGAAGCGTTAAAACGGAATGAAAAAAAGTACCGTAACTTATTTGAAGATTCAATGGACATGATTTTCTTGACAAGCTATGAGGGAAAATTTATTGATATTAACCAGGCTGGATTGGATCTTCTCGGATATTCAAGAGAAGAAATTAATGAAATACAAGTAAATTCCGTTTATTCAACTTCTTCAAAAAGAAATGAATTTCGAGAAATTATAGCCAAAACCGGGTCAGTTAGGGATTTTGAAATAAAATTGAAAAGGAAAGATGGCACAGAAATTGATGGTATTTTGTCAGGAACAGTCAGAAAATCAATGGAAGGGGAAATAATAGGATATCAAGGAATTATCCATGATATAACTGAACGCATTCAGACAGAGGAACTTATTAAAAAAGAGCATGATCTTGTATTACAAGCTAACACAGAGCTAATAAAAGCGCATGAACAGGAAAGGGAGTTGCGTGGTCATTTAATTAAAGCGGAAAGACTTGCTTCAATAGGCGAAATGGCAGCTAAAATCGCCCATGAAATAAACAATCCTCTTACTGTTATTATGGGGCATAGTCAGATTCAAATGGAAAAAGTTAAGGATTCTGAGATTAAAAATTCTTTTGCGAAGATATACTCACAGGCAGAGGAAGCCTCTCATCTAACGAGAAGATATATGGATCTTGGCAAGCCAGTTGATACAAAAATGGAAAGTATCAGTTTAGGTGATGTATTAAAGAAGTCTGTCTCAACTCTAAGCGCTATGGGGCACTTGAAACATATGAAAATCTCTGAAGATTATTCGGATATGGGAAACGATATTTTCGGAAATACTTCTATGTTGGAGCAGGTTTTCAGAAACTTAATAATGAATGCCATTCATGCTTCAAGTGAAAGTCTGAATAAAGAAATATCAGTCGGAACAAGAATTACTGATCAAGGGAGTAAAATAGAGGCATTTATCTCAGATAAGGGTATTGGGATTCCATTGGAAGATTTGGATAAGATCTTTGAAGAATACTTTACATCAAAAGAGGAGGGTATAGGAACTGGTCTTGGTTTGGCAATATGTAAGGAAATTGTGGAAGTTATGCATGGCGGCAATATTCAAATAAAATCCAAACAAGGGAAAGGAACTACATTTAAAGTTATTATTCCCAAATTAGAATTTTCTATTCAGAAAAAGAAGATATTGATAGTTGATGATGAAGCATATATTGGAGATTTGTTCTCGGAATATTTATCAACCAAGGGATTTCTTGTTCAAACGTGTCTCAGTGGGAGGGATGGGTTACGGCTCTTCTCTGATTTTGAGCC
>CBDUTM010000135.1:0-5376 GCA_965369985.1 uncultured bacterium
CCTGGGCTATGATAGAGAAACGTTAATTGTCCGATCAACTTATGCTATTACAGCTATCACGGGAGTAGCAGCAGTATTATTCAAATTTGAGGCTGACAAAGCTTTTGAAAAATTATCACAAACGGTTGACCCTGCAGACATTCGATTTTATACCGATCGGGTCGATAAGTATGATAATTTAGCAGCAATCTCCTTTGGAACTTTTCAAGCGGGTTTCTTATATTCCATTTATCGAGTTATACGCCACAGATAAAAAGCCGGGAATACAAGCATAAATGGTCGAAAAAATTTCCAAAAAAGGAAATGAAAAAGATAATGATGTTTCTTCGGGTGAAATGGGATTTCTTGATCATCTTGAAGAGTTAAGATGGCGTATATTCAAATCGCTGATCGCAATTGTAATATTTGCAATCTTCTCCTTTGCTTTTTCTGACTTTTTTGTCAATTTTTTGATTAAACCGACACTTTCAATAGAGCCTCCCTTGACGTTACAGGTACTTAGGGTGCAAGGAATGCTTATTGTAAAAATGTGGATAGCATTTGTCGGTGGAATAATACTTGGATTACCATTTATAGTATATCATATTTGGCACTTTATTGCCCCGGGATTATATAAGAGTGAAAAGAAAAACCTCCCGATATTGATTGTTCTCACGTTTTTTTCCTTTTTGGGTGGAGCAAGTTTCGCCTATTATATTATCATTCCGCTGATAATACCAACCCTTCTCTCATTCGGCGTTTCGGGAGTTGAGAATAACATATCCATAAATTATTACTTCAGTTTCGTTATTCAAATGATATTAGCGAGCGGTATTGTTTTTGAGATGCCTATTGTCGCATATTTTTTAGGAAGAATCGGACTGCTTACACCTGCATTCATGAGACAGTACAGAAGGCATGCATTAGTTGGTATTATCATAACCTCGGCAATATTGACTCCGCCGGATCCGCTCAGTCAGCTATTATTGTCAGTTCCGTTATTTATCTTATATGAAATAAGCATTTTCATATCCGGAATAGCTTCAAAAAAGAGGACAATAGGCTCAAATGATTCTTGAAGGTTACTTTAATTCTTGACCTTCCACTGCAATAATAGTATGTTAAACGCTTGAAAAATAGAGTTATGAAGTGCTGAAAACATTAAAATTATCCCTACCCTTTAGTTCATATAATACCGATTTACATCGTATTACAGCTCCAATTGAATCAGAATTCAAGGCATTCAAGAAAGCGTATAAGACTTCTATGAAGACGAACGTATTCTTGATCAATAGAATATCCGGTTATATGACATCCCGGTTTGGCAAGATGTTGCGTCCTAAACTTGTCCTGCTTTCTGCAAAGTTATTCGGTCCGGTAAATGAACAAACTATCGCATCAGCAGTTTTAATTGAACTACTTCATATTGCGACTCTTATGCATGATGATGTAGTGGACAGAGCAGAACAAAGAAGGGGGATTCCTTCTATTCACTCTATTTGGAAGAATAAAACAGCTGTCTTAATGGGTGATTTTTTATTCAGCAGAGCATTAATAAATCTTGTGGGGCTTAGAAATTTTGATTCTTTAGATGTCTTGTCCATGGCTGCGGAACGAATGAGTAAGGGAGAGCTACTACAGCTTGAAAAAAATAGGTCTAATGGATTAGATGAGGCAACATATTTTCGCATGATCAGTGATAAAACGGCAAGTTTATTTTCTGCCGCATGTGAAATGGGTGCGTTGACCGGCACTGAATCAGCCGATAAAAGAAAATCACTTTCTCTTTATGGAGAACATCTTGGTATCGCGTTTCAACTTAAAGATGACCTTTTTGATTTTACCTGTAAAAAATCTAACACCGGAAAACCCGTAGGCAGAGATGTTAAGGAGAATTTGATAACTTTGCCCGTGATCTACTCACTCAAAAATGATTCAAAGCGATCAGCCAGAAAAATAATTAAAAACCTACGAAACAAGAATGGTAAATCAGATTTTCAGATGGCACTAAATTATGTGAAAGAACGCGGTGGCCTGGAGTACACATTAGATAAACTTAACTTTCATAGCCAAAAAGCGATTGATTGCCTATCAGATCTAAAGGAATCTGAAATTAAGGAAGCTTTAATTAAATTTGTTCGGTTCAATATTGATCGAACAAGATAACTTCTGCTCTAAAAAAGCATTTAATCTCTACCCCCATAATTATTAGTGCAAAAACGTTTTCTTATTATTCGCTTAAGCTCCATTGGAGACATACTTCTTACAACTCCTTTCGTTAGAGCACTCCGAAAGAAGTATCCGGATTCTCTGATCAATTATCTCACGAAGAGTGAATATGTGGGTCTCATGAAAAATAATCCAAACATAAATAATCTATATGCGTTTGATTCAAGAAATGGAATCGGTGAGACACTAAATTGGAGATACCAAATAAAATCAAATAGCTACGATGCTATATTTGACCTTCACCGAAATTTCAGGACATTATTAATGACAAAGTATATTGGCGGAACGAATTCAGGCAAATATAGCAAAAGATATTTTAAGCGCTTTATGTTGGTTAAATTCGGAATAAATCTTTATAAAAATATGACTCCTATTCCCGACCGTTATCTTGAGATCGCTTCTCGCTATAATTTGGATAATGACGGGTTGGGGTTAGATCTTTACTCCAATGTTGATAACCCATTAAAAGAAACAGTTGAAGAAGGTTCACAGGTGACCCTTGTGATGGCTCCGGGGGCCGGATTTGAGACAAAGCGATGGCCAAGTGATAAATACGCTATACTTGCGGACCTATTGGTTAAAGAGATTGATGCAAATATTATATTGGTCGGGTCTAATTTTGATTTATCTGTCTCGGAGGATATAAAATCTCAAATGCATGAGTCTGTTACTGATGCAACCGGAAAATTAACTTTACTGGAAACGGCGGCGCTAATAAATGAATCAACTGCTGTGCTGACAAATGACAGCGGTTTAATGCATATTGCCGTATCTCAGAAAAAACCGGTTCTCGCAATTTTCGGTTCGACTACGGAGGAATTAGGATTTTTCCCGTATAGCGACAATTTTAGGGTGTTGGAAGTATCCGATTTAAATTGTAGGCCATGCTCCCACATAGGAAGGGATAAATGTCCAAAGAAACACTTTAAATGTATGAAGGATATTACTCCGGAACTGGCACTTAAAGCGATGACAGACCTACTAGGATTATAAAGGATAGATCATTGTCCAATATTTTATTTTTTATTTATTCTTACATAATTATTCCATTGTTGATTATTTTCCTGAAAGTTATTTCACTTTTTAATAAAAAAATAAAACAAGGTCTTGAAGGGAGAAGAGAAACATGGTCAATATTGGAAAATGGAAATTTATCGGACAGTAAGGTAATTCTAATCCATTGCGCCTCCCTTGGAGAATATGAACAGATAAAACCGATTATCAATAAATTGAAAATTGAAAATAAGCAGCATCGGATAATTCTCTCATTCTTTTCTCCATCAGGTTTTAATAGAGCAAATGATGAACTGGTGGATTTGATAATTTACCTCCCATATGATCTGCCTTACAGTATGAAAAGATTTTTCAGGATGATTCATGCTGAAGTATTAATACTGGCAGGTTATGATGTTTGGCCGAATGCGATAAAATTGGCAAATAAATTTGGTGTAACTACAATAATAGTTTCAGCCAGGCTTCGATCAGGGTCTCGCCGACTTAGGCCAATATTTTCTATAATGCACAGAGCAGTTTATGGTTTGCTGGATAAAGTACTCACAGTTTCAGAGGGAGATTCAATTCGTTTTAATAAATTGGGAGTTAAGGGAAGTGCATTAGAGGTGCTTGGTAATTCGCGATATGATCAAGTAATTCAGCGAAAAGGTGAAGCAGTTCCAAATGAGGATAAGATTTCTAATATTCTAAGAGATAAAATAGTGCTTGTACTCGGTAGTGTGTGGGACACAGATATTTCACTGATTTTGGATCCGATTATAGATAGGATTAAAGGGTCAACAAATTTATCAATTATTATCGTTCCTCACGAACCTGAAGATAAAATTCTAAACTTGATAGAGTCAAAATTTACCGAAGCAAATATCGGATTTGTGAGGTCTTCAAATATTATTTCAGATTCTGACAGAATAAACGTTATCGTTATTGATGAGATCGGATATTTAGCGGGACTATATAAATTTGCTCATATAGCTTATATGGGAGGAGGATTTGGTCCCGGAATTCATAATGTAATGGAACCGGCAGTATACGGAGTGCCGGTAATCCATGGACCGAGATTAAAAAGTTCCGAAACGGCAGAATTTCTCGACGATTCGGGAGGGGGTTATCTTGTGGAAACTAAAGAACAGTTTAACTCAATATTTAACAAACTTATTGCGGATGAAGAATTTCGTAAGAAATCCGGCTTGGCAGCAGAAAATGTGGTCCTTAAAAGAGCGGGTGCCACTGAAAAAACAGTGAAGGTTATCCAGAGTTATTTGACTTGATAGAGCTAAAAAACATTTCATATAAGTATCAATATACCGATGATGAAGGATTATTGGCTCTAAACAATATTTCACTCTCACTCAAAAGGGGTGATTATATTTCTTTAATCGGCTCAAATGGCTCCGGTAAATCAACACTTGCCATGGTAATGGCAGGAATATATAAGCCGTTCGCCGGCTCGGTCCGACTTGAGGGAATGGAAATAGATGATATCAGTAATAAAGAATCATCGTCCGGCAAAATCGCTGTCCTATTCCAAAACCCTTTAGAGCATCTCGTTTCGGGAAGTGTGGAATCAGATATCGCATTTTCACTTGAAAATTATGGCATTCCTTCTGACCTGATTAGGCAGCGTGTGGATGATTCAATGAGGCTTTTCAATCTGTATGATGTTAGAGCAAACCATCCAAGAGAGCTATCCGGAGGTGAACAGCAGAAGGTGGCATTTGCAGGAATTTGGGCATTAAAGCCGGATTATATTATTTGTGATGAAGTAACGACCTTCTTGGATTATGAGTCAAGAAAATTACTACTAAGTATGTTAAAGAAATTTAGTGAAGATGGCGGCGGAGTGTTTTTCATTACGCAATTTCCAGCCGAGACGATAGACTCTGACAATTTATATATCATAGAAAAAGGTAAAATACTCGAAAATGGTAAACCAGTCGATATTTTGGATAATCAAAGCTTATTACTTAAAGCAGGACATTATATCCCACATAAAACAGAACTCCAAAACCGATATAATGATATTATCAGCGCGCTAAATTGATACTTCAAGAAATAAAAGAACTGAGAGTAATACTTGATAATCCTCTGGTTTCCAATTCATTTGAATTGCGGATACCCGATCTTCTGAAAGGCAAATGCGGCATCTGCCGGTTC
>CBDUTM010000136.1:0-5348 GCA_965369985.1 uncultured bacterium
GTTTTTTCGGAAAGGGCGTAAAGAATGCTGATTTAGAGACATATTTTGTAATGGACGACGCCTCTGATCGGGAGTATGATTTTTACCCCGATCCCAATGACCCGACACGAGGCGGTCTTGGACTTCGAGTAGCGGTCAGGGGATTTCAGTGGTCATCCGTTCTTGCCGAAGATGTCATATTTTGGCTATACGATATTAAAAATGATGCCACTACCGATTATGAGAAGACGTTATTCGGGATGTACATTGATTTTGGAATTGGCGGCACGGCAGATTCCGATGACGATCAGGGTGAATTCGATCCAATACTTGATATAACATTTGCCTGGGACGGCGACGGTTTGGGAGATACTGACTGGAGCCCCGTTGGAGTGGCGGGTTATGCATTCCTCGAAAGCCCTGGAAAAGGTGATGTGTATCTTTATGACGAGTTCGGCGACCTTACAGAAGTGATACCTGGGGACGGTATCGATAATGACGAAGACGGCCTTACAGATGAAAGCAGAAGCAGTCCGCGAGGTGAATTCATTTTCGGTTCCGTTGGAATTTATAATAATGGTAATCCCAAATGGCACTGGGAAGGGGATGAGGATGGAGACTGGGATGGTTTTACCGATCTGAATGGAAACGATGAATGGGATGAAGAAGAGCCTCTGAATGACGATCTCGGTGCTGACGGTATCGGACCGACAGACGAGCAGTATTCAGGACCGGATATCGGCGAAGGTGACGGATTGCCTACGGATGGGGAGCCTGAGTATAATCAAACCGACAAGGATGAGTCCGACCAGATCGGTTTATCCGCCGTTAAACTATTTGATCTCCATCAGTTCGACTTGAACATGGATGAACAAATATGGAATATCATGGCGTTTGGTACATTAGATCCTCAGGAATTGGATGTAAATTTAGGAGCGTTATACTCTTCGGGTCCCTTTCCGTTGAAGGCTGGTCAAACAGAGAGCTTCTCAATGGCTCTGCTTTTCGGCGAAGACAGGGCTGACATTTTGAGAACAAAGCAAATCGTTCAAAAAATATTTAACGCCGACTACAACTTCTCAAAGCCACCTAATAAGCCTATCTTGACCGCCGTTCCCGGAGACCGGCAGGTAACGCTTTATTGGGATAGAAGAGCGGAAAATAGTTTCGACCGGTTTATCGGTGAATTCGATTTCGAGGGGTATAAGATTTACCGCAGCACAGACCCGGCGTTTTTAGAAACGAAAATAATTACCAACGCATTTGGTATCAAAACCTTCCGAAAGGCCATTTTCCAGTGTGACCTGATCAATTGGGATCAGGATACACTCTGGTGGGTTAAAGGTACTCACCCGGCTGATATAGACGGTATCCAATTTGATATGGGTGATGATACGGGGCTGGTTCACAGCTGGACAGACACAACCGTTCAAAACGGACAAACCTATTATTATGCGATAGTCTCTTATGACCGTGGTTTTCCTCCACCAATTGGAGGAGGCGAGGGGCTGCCGCCTACCGAAAGCACTTCGATTATTAGTATCGACAATCAGGGTAACGTTACTAATACAGATATAAATACTGCCGTGGTGATTCCCAACGCTCCGGCCGGCGGTTACCAACTGCCGGAATTAGAGTTGATTGAGCATATAGAAGGTCCTGGAACGGGCACTGTCTCAGTAGAAATAATTGACCGTATGAAAATAAAGGAAAATCGTACTTACCAGATAGAATTCCATCACGACGGTCTCTTTGAAACAAGTAGTTACTCTGTTTTTGACGTTACCGGGAACCAGAATGTCAGTCTGATTTCAAACAGTCCCTTCGTTTTCTTTGATTCTGTTTTAACGGATCCTATTAAAAGGAAATATACGGAAGTGCCGCAGGATGGTGATGTCTTTGAGGGATTGAGGGTATCAGTTTATAGTGATGCAATCGCGCTCGACAGGGGCGCTTCCGGTTGGAAAGAAGGAAGCCAAAGTACGCTTTCACACAAGCTCAATATAAAGAATCTAGACGGAGTCGCATATCCGGCGGATTACGAGATCCGCTTTACCGAAGAATTTGCAGATATTTCGACAAACGGTAATCCGTCAAAGTTTATCGTGTGGAATGCGACAGAGGATAGAGCCAGCAGGTTCTTCTTTAAGGATCTAAACGGAGATGGAATTCCCGGCTCCGGTGGCTCGGAAAAGATTTATTTTTGGGAAACGCTCGACGGTACCGATATTAAAACTTGGGAGTTATTTCTTGGCCTCCCTGAACCTATTCTCGATACCATCTATGTAACTTCCGACAGTATGGTCATTGAAGAAATATTAGTAACTCCCGTGGATTTGATTCCTCCCACCGCCGGTGACGTGTTTTTGGTAGCAACGGGAAAACCATTCCGTGGAACCTTCGGGGACAGTCTCGACCCGCTGTTGGGCGACATATACCAATTCACGACCAGAGGCGCTACAACAAACATACAAGTGGCTAAATCCGAATTAGATAGAGTTGCAGTAGTTCCCAATCCGTATGTAGCGTCAGCCACGTGGGAGCCGAAAAGTCTTTTCTCCACAGGCAGAGGAGCGAGGATGGTGGAATTTATTCACCTGCCGAGAGAATGTACCATACGGATTTACACGGTGAGTGGGTATTTGGTAGAAACATTATATCACAATAAGAACATAATTGACGGAAGTGAATTCTGGAATTTGAGAACCAAAGACGGCAGAGACATCGCTTACGGACTTTACGTATATCATATCGATGCGCCGGGAGTTGGCGAAATAATTGGTAAGTTTGCGGTGATTAAATGACATTCTTTAGACGAATTCAACAGCATATATCCCACCGAATGGCTTCGACAATTGGTAATCTGTCTTGCATTTTTATCTTTTTAGCAATATCAGCCGTATCATTTCCTCTCTTTGGGCAGTCTCTCGATAACGTTTCAAAGGTGGCGACCACAGCTGCGCCATTTTTAGAAATAGGCGTTGGTTCCAGGGCTATCGGCATGGGAGGTGCGTTTGTAGCCGTTGCAGATGATGCTACAGCATTATATTGGAATTCTGCCGGAATTGCGCGTCTGGAGAAAAGTGAGATGATTTTCATTCACACGGAGTGGATCGCCGGTATCAATTATAATTATTTAGGAAGTGCTATTCCAATGGGCAACGCAGGTGTTTTGGGAATTAGCGTTACCTCTCTGAGCACAGAGGAAATGATAGTGCGAACAGTTGATAAGCCTGAAGGAACAGGCGAAAGATTTGCCGTAGGCGACCTGGCGATAGGCGTTGCATTTGCCAGAAATCTCACAGATAAGTTCTCAATAGGGTTAAATACGAAGTATCTTCGACAAAATATCTGGAATATGAGCGCTACCGGATTTGCCCTAGACCTCGGAACTCTGTTCACCACACAATTTAACGGCATGAAGATCGGAATGAGTGTTTCGAATTTTGGGGGTAAAATGCAAATGCTCGGCAAGGATACGTTTGTCAATTTTGATTTAGCGCCTTCTCAGGATGGAAGTAATGACCGAATTCCCGCTAATCTAAAGACGGATAACTTCCCAATGCCTCTTGTTTTTCGGGTCGGTTTAGCCATGGATATTCTTGATGGCGGTCCCAATAAAACGACACTTGCCGTGGATGGTGCTCATCCTAATGACAATGCGGAGTATATGAATTTAGGAATAGAATATTCATATGACGGGCGTTTATTTTTAAGGGGTGGTTATAAAAATCTCTTTCTAATTGATAGCGAAGAAAACTTAGCTCTGGGTGCTGGGATTATATATAATATTAATAACGCTGTAATCATTAAGTTCAACTATAGCTATCAGGAATTTGGAAGATTGATAAATACTCAAAGCTTCTCATTAGCCTTTGAATTTTAAGGTAAAATCGAAACGATACTATAAATAAGGTGATATTACCATGAAGTTGAAACGATTTGCCGGTAATCCCATTCTGGAGCCCCGAGGAGATACTTGGGAGTCTGTGGCGGTTTTTAACCCGTCCGCAATCTATAAAGACGGTAAGATACACCTTTATTACAGAGCTGTTGGAGATTATTATCCATACACTTCAAGACTTGGATATGCTGTTTTTGACGAAGATTTAAATTTATTGGAACGGCTATCGGAACCTGTGATGATTCCGGATGCAAAAATGTGGGAAAGGTCGTTAGAGGACCCAAGGGTCACTGAAATCAATGGAGATATTTATCTGACTTATGTCACAACACCGACTCCAACACCTCCCGGTGCAGTACGAAGGCGATTGGGCATTCCAATGCCGGAATTAACCGCACATCCCAGAACCGCTCTGGCTAAGATCAAAAATTTTAGAGAGTTCGAGCGATATGGCATTATTACTCCATATGGCGCTGATGAACGTGATGTTGTATTATTCCCTGAAAAAATTGATGGAAAATATGCTCTGCTCGATCGACCGGGTAATTGGGTAGGAGAAGAATACGGAACTTCGGGTCCATCTATCTGGTTTGCCACTACTGATAGCCTTGATCAAAAGATAACAAATCATAAGCTTGTAATGAAAGCCGAAGCGGAGTGGGAGGGAAATAAACTGGGAGCCGGACCTCCTCCCATAAAAACAGAAGCTGGCTGGCTTTTGATTTACCATGGTGTCGATAATAAAAATATATATCGGGCGGGAGCGGCGCTTTTAGACTTGGAAAAGCCATGGAATGTGCTCGCCCGGACACGAGAACCCATTTTTGAACCGATTGAAGATTTTGAAATCAACGGAGATGTGCCCAATGTGGTGTTTCCCGAAGGCATGGTTGTCGTTGATAGATCACTCATAGTTTTTTATGGTGCTGCTGACAAAGTTTGCTGTGCTGCTTCGATTAACTTGGATGAATTTATTGAAGAATTACTTTCGGAGGGGAAAATATCGTAAAACTTAAACGTTATTCAGGGAATCCAATATTGAAGCCTGTAAAGAAAAATAAATGGGAGAGTGGCGCGGTCTTTAACTGTGCCGCTGTATTTGACGGTGAAAAGACCCATTTGCTTTACCGCGCCATCGGTGAATATGACATCTATATTTCTTCGTTAGGACATGCGGTGAGTGAGGACGGATTAAGTTTTCAAAGCCATGATCAACCGGTATTCGAACCTCAGGAGGAATATGAACGGTTCGGCTGTGAAGACCCGAGGATAACCCGGATAGACGGTAAATATTATATTACTTATACCGCTCTTTCAAATCGCGCATGGTCAGGCTCCGGTAATAGAGTTGCTCTTGCTACTACTAATGACTTCAGAAACTTTGAGAGGCTTGGGATTATTCTACCTGATATGGAAAATAAAGATGCGGTTATATTCCCGGAAAAAGTTAATGGGAAATACGTAA
>CBDUTM010000137.1:0-5327 GCA_965369985.1 uncultured bacterium
TATGTTCCTTCAAATTAGATTACTTCAAATGTTAAGGTTAGTGATTTTGAAGATAAATTCGTAATCACGAATAATTTTTCTGCAGCTAGTTTATTCACAAATGCGAATATTGCTTTATCGTCCATAGTGTGAACCCTGGATACTACTCCCGATCGTTCTCCGTTCCTTAATACCGGATTGGTTTTCTTTAGATAAAGGAGCTTTGTGTAGAACTCGGTGAGTTCATGATCTTGCCAATCAATTAAATCTTTCTCAAAAAATTCTAACCGTTTGTTAAGACCAACTTCCTGTCCGCTATAAATCAACGGCATGCCGTTCATGGTAGCCGTCAGCACTGCAAATGTCTTTGCACCATCTCCTAACCGTTCGAAGACGGTTCCATTCCAGCTATTCTCATCATGATTAGTAGTGAAATACATCCTAAACGCATCTTTAGGAAACTTACTTGAATCGGATAGCAGGTGATTTTCGATATCATTAGCTGTTTTAATGCCTTGGGCAATATCATTAAAGAGATGATTTAATCCCCAGTCATAAGTCATATCAAAAGCGCTATTATGTAATCCCGGTTCATCCCACTCCGCCAACAGGAATACAGGCTTGATCGTATCAAGTTCCCGTCGAACCTGCTCCCAGAACTCTAAGGGAACCATTCCGGCAACATCACATCTGTATCCATCGATATCTGTTTCACGAACCCAATAACTCATCGCATCTGCCATATATTTCCTTAGAAATAAGTTGCTAAAATCAAAATCGATGACGTCAGCCCAATCAGGCACAGGAGGTATAAAATTACCATTATCATCTTTTGTATACCATTCAGGATTGCTCTCGGTTAATGGATTATCCCAAGCACTGTGATTCGCGACCCAATCTATAATTACCTTCATCCCCATCCCGTGAATAGTGTCGACCAGATCCTTGAAATCAGCCAATGTTCCGAATTCCGGATTTACATCCAGATAATCTTTAATTGAATAATAGCTACCTAAAGTACCCTTTCTGTTTTTTTCTCCAATTGGATGTATCGGCATAAGCCAGAGAATATCCACTCCCAAACTCTTGAGTCTCGGGAGATGCTCTTGAAAAGCTTTAAATGTTCCTGCGGAAGTATACTGTCTAATGTTTACTTCATAAATATTCGCATTATAGCTCCACTCAGGATGACTCATATTAATCAAGCTATCTTTCATAGGTTTTTCCTCATCATTAGAGCATGTTAATGAAGTCATCAACAACAGTAGTGGAATTAGGAAAAAATTCATTTTGTTATACTCTACCCTCTCTAATTAATTTACTGAATAATAATTGTGCCGCGGGCGAGACTCGAACTCGCACAAGCAATCGCTCACCAGATCCTAAATCTGGCGCGTCTACCAATTCCGCCACCGCGGCAATGAAAGAAAATACTCTTAAAATCAAATCCAGTCAAGATAGATGAACTAACTCATCGCCTGTTCTAAGTCCTCGATCAAGTCCTCAATATCTTCAACGCCTACTGAAAGTCGAACTAAACCCTCTGTAATGCCTAATTTATCCCTCTCCTCTTTGGGGACAGTGGCATGAGTTTGGATAGCCGGATGACCAATAAGGCTTTCCACACCGCCGAGACTTTCCGCGAGACTGAATATTTTTACGTTTTCAACAACCTTTTTTGCTTTATCGAAGTTGCCAAATTCAACCGATATCATTCCGCTGTAACCCGGATTGCCGAATGGGTCCAACTGCTGCCGATTCGCAAGATCGTGCTGAGGATGACTTTCAAGTCCGGGGAAATTTACTGCCTCAACATCCGAACGCTCCTCCAGCCATTTCGCAATAGCTCTCGCATTTTCATCATGCTGTCTCATTCGTAAAGAAAGTGTTTTCGTAGAACGGAGGAGTAACCAACAGTCAAAAGGAGCTGGAATAGCTCCGGCACTTTTTTGAACAAACTTGAGCTTTTCATCGATCTCAGCGTCATTTGTCAGCATAATTCCGCTGATCAAATCGCTGTGTCCGGCAAGATATTTTGTGGAGCTGTGCGTAACTATATCCGCGCCGAGAGTAAGAGGGCGCTGAAAGTATGGACTCATAAATGTGTTATCTACAACAAATAGGATATCGTCTTCTTTACAGATCTCTGACGTTGCCTGAATATCAGTCAGAGTGAGCATAGGATTTGTGGGCGTTTCGATATAGAGCATCTTGGTGTTATCGCGAATTTCTGATTTTATGTTTTCTGTATCGGAAGTATCAATCCACGAAAAATCAATCCCAAAATTTCTGATCATTTGTTCGAAATACCTGTAAACACCACCGTAAGTGTTGTGCCCGACTATTACATGATCACCTGACTTAAGAAAACCCGTCAATGCCGTCACAGTTGCCATGCCGGAACTGAATGCCGTTCCAAACTTACCTTGTTCGAGCGCAGCTACATTAGCTTCTAATGCAGTGCGCGTAGGGTTTTTTGCCCTGGCATAATCATAATCGTCTATCGGCTCTCCCAACTTCGGTTGAACAAATGTTGAAGTCTGATAAATTGGCGGTATTACCGCGCCTGTAGATGGATCAGGTTTTTGTCCTGCGTGTATTGCGTCTGTTGAAAATCCCATTATTTTACCTTTATTATATTCTTATTAAGCGCGGTCGAAGATTGATCTGACTCACGCAAATTAATTTTTCAGTAATTATTAATTAACGTCCATGACATTTTTTGTATTTCTTCCCCGAACCGCAATGGCAAGGATCGTTCCTTCCTATCTTCACTCCCGCTACAACAGGCGTTTGTCTTCCTGTTTGTGAGGCGTGCCTTCCCCCGGGTGAAACATTTGTCTCTTGTTCGCCGCCGTTGCCACTTCCCACCGCGCCTGCAAATCCCATTCCGGAACTTTCGTCGTGAGTAGTTTGCACGTTACGCGCGTGGACAACATCTACGGGGCTCATCTGCTCGGCAGGGGTATATCGAAATACAGTTCTCACGGTATTTTTACTTATATCGCTCAACATTTCTAAAAAAAGATTGTATGCTTCTTTTTTGTACTCAAGCAGAGGGTCTTTTTGCCCGTAAGCTCTAAGGTTGATCCCTTCCTTAACTTGATCGATATCAAATAGATGATTTTTCCAGTGTTCATCGATAACTCTCAGAACTGCGAACCGTTCCAGCTGCCTCATCATATCAGAACCGAGAAGCGATTCCTTTCGATCATAGTTTTCGTGCGCTTTCTCAAGCAGAGCATCTTCCAATATATTTGGAGTTAGCTGATCGTCTACAACTATGGCTTCATTCAAATCCACCATCATAGTGTTCATTGTATCCATTGCCAATCCGTGAATATCCCATTCATCAGGATGAGGCGAGTCTATTGTATATTGATCAACAATATCCTCTGCGTACTCATCGATCCGTTCCATGACCTGACTTTTCATATCTCCGCCTTTTAACGCTTTATTTCGTCTGTCATAGATTATTTCACGCTGTTTATTCATTACGTCATCATATTCAAGGAGATGTTTCCGGATCCCGTAGTTCCTCATCTCAACTTTTTTCTGAGCTCTCTCGATTGATTTTGTGATCATGGAGTGAGTGATAACTTCTCCTTCTTCGAGACCGAGTCTGTCCATGATCCGCGCTATACGATCGCTGCCGAACAATCGCATAAGATCGTCTTCCAATGACATATAAAAAACTGACGAACCGGGATCCCCTTGCCTTCCTGCCCTTCCGCGCAACTGAAGATCGATCCGTCTTGATTCGTGTCGTTCCGTTCCGATTATATGCAATCCACCGGAAGAGGTAACCCCTTCACCGAGTTTTATATCAGTGCCACGTCCTGCCATATTTGTAGCGATTGTAACAGAACCGGGTTCCCCCGCGCTTGTTACGATCTCGGCTTCGCTACGATGAGCTTTAGCATTCAAAACCCTGTGCTTCACGCCTCTGTTCGTCAACATTTTGCTAAGTAGCTCAGAGACTTCAACAGTAATAGTACCTACGAGGACAGGTTGATTTCTGTTGTTGCATTCAATCACTTCTTCAACAACAGCTTTATATTTTTCTCTCCTGGTCTTGTAGATCAGATCTTCTCTATCATCTCGTACGATCGTTTCATGAGTCGGGATCACTGTCACTTCCATATTGTAAATAGAGGCAAACTCTCCCGCCTCCGTCTCGGCAGTTCCTGTCATTCCCGCAAGTTTATCATACATTCTGAAATAGTTTTGAATCGTTATACTTGCTATCGTTTGCGTTTGCGCTTCAATTTTTACACCTTCTTTCGCTTCGATCGCCTGATGCAAGCCATCTGAATAGCGTCTGCCCGGAAGCACTCTACCGGTAAACTCATCAACTATCATGACTTTACCATCGGTAACGACATACTCTACATCTTTTTCAAAAAGTGAATAAGCTTTTAGCAGTTGACTTATATTGTGAATCTTCTCGCTCTGTGTGGCATAAAGTTCTAAAACTTCAGCTTTCTTTTTGGTTTTACCCTCTTCATCTAAATTATCATCGTTCTCGATAACTTCGTACTCAGTCCCAAGGTCGGGAATGACAAACGCATCCATATCTTGAGGAGATATACGATCTCTTCCTTTTTCGGTGAGATCGATAACATTATTTTTCTCTTCAATACTGTAGAATAGTTCTTCATCAATTTCATGAAGTTTTTTATCGCGGATGTAATCGTTTTCAATTTGCTGCGAAAGCCTCTTAATTCCTTCCTGCTCGAACAGAGTCAGGAGCTTTTTATGTTTCGGAGCTCCTCTCTGAGCGGTAAGTATCTTAGTGCCTGCCTGATATTCATCTGTCTCAAGTAATTTTTTAGCATCTTCGATCAGTTCTTCCACCAGCTGATACTGTGCATGCACAAGTGAAGATACTTTCGGTTTCAATTCCAAAAATTGATCATTGGAAGCGCCTTCTACCTGCCCGGAAATTATCAAAGGAGTTCGCGCTTCATCGATAAGTACAGAATCCACCTCATCAACAATTACGTAAGAATGATCCCTCTGCGACTGATCCTCTTTGTGGATAGCCATATTATCTCTGAGGAAATCAAATCCATATTCGTTGTTGGTTCCGTAAGTGATATCCTTGGCGTACTCCGCTCTCCTCTGTTCGTTGCTCATTGTGTTAAGGATGCAGCCGCTTGTGATACCGAGTCTTTCGTAAACCTTGCCCATCCACTCGGAGTCACGTTGTGCGAGATAATCATTTACAGTAACAAGATGCACTCCTCTTCCTGTTAGAGCATTTAAATATAAAGGCATTGTTGCGACGAGGGTCTTACCTTCACCCGTTTTCATTTCCGCTATGTTACCTCGATGCAGCTCAATGG
>CBDUTM010000138.1:0-5301 GCA_965369985.1 uncultured bacterium
CCTGAAATCCAATAAAGTCTTTTCATTTTCAGGCATTGATCGCACGGCTATTTTTCGATATTCTCTTAAGGCTTCAGCGTATTTTTCCGTAAGCACTTTAGCGTCGCCCATCCGCAACAGAGCCTCATTTTTCAGCTCCGCTTCCGCCATTTTCTCGACAGTTTTATACCTTTTATAAGCTGAGTTATATTTTCTTCCTGAAAGCTCCAGATTTCCCAGCAGCAATAAACCCTTCTGAACTTCCACATCATCCTTTGACAGTTTGGTGAGACGCTCCAGAGTTTTTGCCGCCCCTTTATAGTCAGATAATTTGGTTTGTAATCGCCCTTTGGAATGTAGTATCAGAGATAGATGCTTATTGGACTGTTTATGATCTTCGGCAAGTTCAAGTTCACTGAGCGCTTCCACATACCTGTCTTTATTTTCGAAAACAGCTGCGCGGACGGTGAGAGCGACCAGAGATTTTTCACTTTCCGGATTTAGATCAAGCAGCTCCTGAAGAATTGACAAAGTCAGATCATCCATCCCGCCTTTCAGATAGTTGAATCCGCTTGCAAGATACGCCGACTCAAGAAACTTACTGTTCGGATAATACGCCGTGAATTTTTTAAACGTAACGGCAGCAGGGATAAAATCTCCCAATTCCTCGCTCGAGAGTGCGGCGCGCTTAAATGCCTCTTCCGATTCGGCGGTTCCGTGATATTCCTCTTCCATCTGAAAATATATTCTTCGGGCGTCACTGAAATTCTTAAGATTGAAATATGAATTGCCAAGTAAACTTAGAGCATCCATTCTAAGCGGCGAATTTGGATAACTTTCCAAGAATTCGTTCAGCTGTGAAGCTGCCACATCGTAGAGTTTATCCTCGTACAGTTTGGAGGCGAAAACAAACTTCTCGTTATCTTCAGTTTGGGAATAAACCCGCCCGACATTGATAAACAGGAAGATTATGAGAACTGTACAGCTGAATCGATTCAAACCTACCTCCGTTATGAAATGATCTCTAACTTTGCATAACCGGCAAGCAAATTCTTGGTTCCTACTTCGCCGAAATCCACAACAAGTTTCAGGTCTCCATGATCGGGAGTTACTTCCAAAACTCTCCCTTTACCGAAAAGTTTATGCGATACCATATTCCCCGCTGCGATCTTGTATTTCGACTCAACTACTCCCTTCTTAGAACGAGGCGGTTTTCTTTTTCTTGAAGTTGAGGGCGCTTTCGATTGACTAATTCTATACTCGGCTTCAACCGTTTCAATATTTTTCGAATCAATTTCGGATAAGAACGGTGATTCTTTGGACGGCACGAAATTCCCGTATGTCCGGCGAACAGCGGCGCTTGAAAGATAGAGCTTCTCTTTAGCCCGCGTCATTCCTACGTAAAACAGCCTCCGCTCTTCTTCGACATTTTCGCTCTCGCCGTTTGAATCGCTTTCGCGAATAAGGGGAAGGAGTCCATCTTCGCAGCCTGCTAAAAATATCACGGGAAATTCCAATCCCTTGGAGGAGTGAAGAGTCATTAGCTTTACAGCATTCTGTGTTGCGTCCAAAGTGTCAATATCGGACACGAGCGCCACATTTTCCAAAAACCCGTCGAGATCAGTACCCGGGTTTTGTTCGCAATATTCGGAAATACTGTTAAACAACTCTCTAATATTTGCTTCCCGCTGCAGCGATTCCTCTGTGTCTTCCTGTTTCAGCAATTTCCTAATACCAAGTTCTTCATCTAAAACTCTCACGAGTTCCTCTAAAGGAAGTCCTTTTTTTAATTCGGTATATTTTTCGATCAGTTTTCTAAATCCGGACAATCCTTTTTTCTGTTTCGCTCCGATATCTATCTCATCCAACCGTCCCAAAGCTTCCCAGAACAACAGTTTGTTGGCGAGTGCGAATTCCTTGATCTTGCTTAAAGTTACCGCACCCAAGCCACGCGGCGGATAATTGATTACTCTCTTCAAACTTGCTGAATCGTTTGGATTGGATATCAGCCTGAGATAACTCAGCAGATCTTTAACTTCTTTTCGGTCATAGAATTTCACACCCCCAACTATAACGTAGGCAATACCTTCCAGCCGAAGCGCATCCTCTAACACTCTGCTTTGAGCATTAGTTCTATACAGAATTGCAAAATCTTTGAAAGTCCTCTTTTCATTAAAAATTTCTTCCTGCATATATGCCTGAATCTGAGATGCCTCGCTCCTGTCGTCAGAAGTCTTGATGAAGGTTACCATTTTACCCTCATCCAGATCTGTCCACAGATTTTTCTCTTTTCTCTTTTTATTGTTTTTGACAACGCTCGAAGCGGCTCCGAGTATATGCTTGGTGGAGCGGTAATTCTGTTCTAATTTAAATACCTTAGTATCAGGAAAATGTTTTTCGAAATTCAATATATTTGAGATGTCGGCGCCTCTCCAGCCATAGATCGATTGATCGTCGTCTCCGACAACGCACAGGTTTTTGTCTTCCCCGGTCAGATAAAGCAGAAACTCGAACTGCGCTCTATTCGTGTCCTGAAACTCGTCAACGAGAAGATATTTGTATCTATCCCTGTATTTTGTTTTCAATTCCTCATTGCTTTTGAATAGCTCCAACGGTTTGAGCAGCAAATCATCGAAGTCCAGTGCGGACGCTTTCTTTAAAATCGTATTGTATGCTGAGAGTACTTCCGCGGTTAATTCGTTAAAGTATCCTCCCTTTTTCATCAAGTCATTCGGCGATAGCATATTGTTTTTTGAACGGCTGATTGCCGACCTGAATATTCTCGGCTTATAATCTCCGGATTCAATTCCTAAATCTTCCATCACTTCTTTGATGACTGAAATTTGATCAGAGCTGTCATAAATAGTGAAATTACGCGGCATACCCAATAACTCGCATTCCTGTCTGAGCAACCGTGCGCAGGCGGAATGAAACGTGCTTAGCTGCACTTTCGCTGCTTTGGCGCCTAAAATCTTCTTCATTCTTTCACGCATTTCTTCGGCTGCTTTGTTCGTGAAAGTCACTGCCAGGATACTCTCAGGACTTACTCCGGCTTCTTTGATAAGATAGGCTATCCGGTGAGTTATAACTCTTGTTTTGCCGCTCCCAGCACCGGCTAATATGAGAATCGGACCGTTAACCGTTGTGGCAGCTGCCAATTGTTCCGGATTTAAAAGTTTTTGGAGATCTAACCCGCTCATTTCTTGTTCTCTAATTGTTGCTTATCATAGTCCCGACGCAATTTACGTAATTTTTGCTTCGCGCTGTTATGTTCTTCTAATGTAGTTGAAAATGTATGGTAACCGGCGCCTGTTGCGACAAAATAAATATAGTCGGTATCCGCCGGCCAAAGAGCAGCTTTTATTGATGGAAAACCGGGATTTCCTATCGGTCCGGGCGGAAGCCCACTTTGTCTGTAGGTATTATAAGGCGATTTGATGAACAGATCTTTCGTGGATAGCCTTCGAGGACCATCAGTCAAAATATATTGTATGGTCGGATCCGCCTGAAGCCGCATTCCGATATTCAGCCTGTTGTGATAAACGGATGATACTATCGGTCGCTCTTCATCCTGAACTACTTCTCCTTCAATAATTGAAGCAAGAGTAATAATTTCGCTCACTGTCATAGACAGTTCTTCCGCTCTTTTTCTTTCCGTTTCACCAAATTTATCAAGGAAGAGTGTCACCATCCATTGTATCATCGATTTTTCGCTCATGCCGAAGCTGAAATGATAAGTGTCGGGATATAGGTAACCCTCTAAATGAGGAACATCCAATCCGAGGCTTTTTATATATACAGAGTCCGATAGATATTTTTTAAATAGCACCTTATTTATGTCGAGCTTATCAGAGAGTTCTTCAGCGATCCTTTTGGCGCTCCAGCCTTCCAGAAGAGTCACTACCACCGGTTCCACATCTCCGGAAGTTATCAGATTAAATATTTCGTAAAGTCGTGAGCCTCCCTTGAGTTTATATCTGCCTGCTTTGATCAGTTTATCAGCGCCTAACATCCTACCCGCCGTTGTCACTTCTCTTCGGGATTCGGTAATTCCTAATGATAACAGGCTGTCCGCCACCTGAGCCAAACTTGCTCCCATTGGAATCGTCAGGAGGTAAAACTCGTCATCATCGCTTGGGAGCTGAACTCCCGTCATCAGCAAAATATAGAAAAGAAGTATAAACAGCGTTAGAACGCCACCAGTGACAATCAACCCGATATTTATATTAAAATATTTCTTCATTTAATAACGCGTGTCCCGAAAAAAGAGGGACTTAAATTTAGAATTTTCACCTATCCAAGTCAATTCATTTGTAGACAATTTGATAAGATTTTTCCGAATAAATGTAAAAGGCAGAGATTATCATCTCCGCCTTTAAACTGTCAATAATTCCGACTGAAAATTCGTGTTAGAACATTCTGTTTATCCTGAATGATACTATCACATCTCGTTCGTTTTCCGGGCCGTCAAGAGGCTTAGCAAAATCAATTCTGAACCCGTCATCTTCCGAACTTATGCCGATTCCTACACTCCTCTTGAAATCAGATGTCTTAGGCAGATCATCCGCGCCGTTCCAAATAACTCCCGCATCCGCGAAAAATGATATATTGAAATCATCTAAGATCGGCATAAACTCCAAACCGGAAATAACATCTCCCCTTGTAGTATACTCAAAATTGACCAGCGTCATTTTATCGCCATTCCGGAACTCTTTAAATCTGTAGCCGCGCATCGTTCCGATACCGCCTAGATCAAAATTTTTCTGTATCGGCAGCGCCCCGTTGGAAGTTCCGTATCTGATTCTGAAATTCAGCGCATCATCCCTGCTTAATTGCTGCTTTCGGCTGAATGTTGCGATATACCTTTCATAATTAGGCATGTCATCCTCGAACAGGCTACTATTCCATTCCGCTTCTATGCGCAGTGACGTCCCTCTATTTCGACTTGGATCACCCAAACTTAACGTAAGATAGGTATTGTTATATATCCCTTCGTCCACAAGAGGGTTATCCCGAAATTGTCTTCCGTTCCTGAAAAGCGACCAATCTTTCTCAACACTCATATTTTCATGCTCTTCCTGCCTATAGCCCCCTTCGATATTGAAATTGTAACCGAAATTTTTTATCGCATATACCGAGCTGCCTCTGTTACGGTAAAAATCATGAAAATCCTGGTGGAAGAAAAATGCGGCAATGCTGTTTTCATCTTTCGGTAAAATCCATTGGTCATCAGTTTGAGTAAGATCAAAAGCCTCTACTCCGAATTCAATTCCATTTCTGCCGAAAAATTTTCTCGTCAATCCGCCCCGGACTCTGCTCTCG
>CBDUTM010000139.1:0-5289 GCA_965369985.1 uncultured bacterium
GCTGCGCATATGGTAAATCCAGTAACCGGGGGTGGCATAATATCCGGAATGCAAGGCGGAAAATTAGCTGGCATTAGGGCTGCAGAAGCGGTGATAGCCGGAGACTACTCTTACGGTTTTTTAAAAAAATACGAAAAGGACTGGGATAAATTATTAGGTAAAAACTATGAAAGAATGTATAAAATAAAATCAGCAGTGGTCAAATTATCTGATGATGATCTTAATAGAACCGCTGATGTCATTAGCGGGCTTTCACCATCCGAGAGGAGCCTTAAAAAAGTCTTCACAACTGCATTATTAAAGCACCCGAAGCTGTTAATAAGTGTTGCCAGAGCATTTGCAGGAATTTAAAATTCAAATTAGGATATTCCTTCAAATAATTTGCTATTCATCATTCAGTTCTTTTCTTAATATGAATTAGATTTGGTATTTTAGAATGCCAGATAAAGAAACTCTCAAAAAATTAAATCTTTCTGAATTTATCGCTCTTGATTTGGAGACAACGGGTCTTAACTCTTCTACTGAGTTTATTATAGAGATCGGGGCTACGAAATTTGTGGACGGCAAACCGGTTGAAAATTATGAATCCTTAGTTAAGCCCCCAATTAAGATTCCAAAATTTATCACCGGATTAACCGGTATATCAAACGATGACGTAAGCGATGCAGCCGAGATCGATGAAGTATTACCGGAGTTTATGGAATTCTGTGGTGACATCCCGTTAATTGCGCATAATTCTCCATTTGACATGGGTTTCCTTAGAACTTGGGCTGCCAAAATAGATGCCTCTTTATCTGAATCGCCAAAAACTCCAAATTCATATTTCAAGAATGATGTATATGATACTGCGTTACTTTCAAGAATATTTTTCTGGTGGATAACAAATCATAAATTGGTGACTCTTGCAGATTATTTTGAATTTGATCCGGCCAACGCTCATCGTGCATATGCCGATGCCGAACGTGCAGGTTTTCTGTTTTTAGAGGTCATAGACCGTTTAATGGAATCTAAATATCAGACTATAAATACACTTTCAAAACTTTTTGAGGGCACTAAGAACTCATCGAAGAAATTGTTTGCTCGTTTTTCAGAATTGGTACAATCAGGTGATCTGTTTGAAGGAGAGGAATTACTACCCCCTAATGTAAAAGTCCCTGAAAATAATATTATCGGTACATCAACATCTGTTCAGATAGAAGCAGCACCTCTCCTGAATTTAATTGATCCAAAAGTAGTTAAAGCAATATTTGAAACGAAAGGAGAATTATCAGTTAGCTTAGAAGGATATGAGGAAAGACCTCAACAAGAAGATATGGCATTTGCCGTGGCGGAAGCACTAAATAAGGGGGAGATGTTAGCAGTCGAAGCCGGCACCGGAGTTGGAAAAACACTCGCGTACCTGGTGCCAAGTATATTATGGTCTTATAATAACCGTTCTGCAGGTCAAAGAGTTGTTATTTCAACAAGAACCAAAAACTTACAAGATCAATTATTTTACAAGGATCTACCATTTTTGCATAAATCGCTTGAACTACCTTTTAAAGCGGTCCTTTTAAAAGGTAGAAATAATTATATCTGTCTTACCCGCTACCACCAGTCTTTGATTGAACCGAATAAATGGCTTACGGCAGAGGAAAGAATACAAATTGCTCCGATCGTACCCTGGATATTGCATACAAATACCGGTGATATAGAAGAGAATCATGGATTTAACCGGAATCAAGCTTATACGTTATGGGGAAAATTATCCGCTGAATCAGGAAAATGCAGTCGGATCAGATGTAAACAGTATAATGGCTGTTACTTGGGTAAAGCCAGGGAAGCCGCGGGCAATGCAGATTTGATAGTTGTAAATCATTCACTTCTGCTTGCGGATGCAGCGTCAAATAATCAAGTATTAAATGACTACCAAAATCTCGTAATAGATGAGGCCCATAACCTCGAAAAAGATGCATGGCAATTTCTTGGGGAAGAACTTTCAATATGGCAAATCAGGAAAACTCTTTCTTCGCTACACGAAAAGGATTCGCTTAATGGTGGCGCTCTCGAAAAATTTGCCACTGTATTGCATCTTATAAAAAGCAGTTCTGAGTCAGAGACCATATCAAGATTATTGGAGACAGCGATCGCAAGAACAGCCGAATGCGGAGTATTATCTACTGAATTGTTTTCAGATTTAAATAACATCCCCGAATGGGTGCCCAAACACAGAAGCAACTATTCCTCTAAAATACGTTATAAAGACGGAGGCGATTTCTTTAAGGATGTATCTGCAAGATCTGACAAATTTTTGCAATCTCTTTATTCTCTCAAAAAACATATGAGAGAGTTATTAGAGATCGTTCGCGACATTTCTTTTGGAGGTGAGGCTAAAGCAGAGGAGACATTAGCTGATCTTTTAAATGGAGCGGAAGGCATAGGCAATCTCATTTTAACATCTGAAAATTTGTTCTCGGCACCGGACGAGGATCAGGTCTACTGGGTAGAGCTGCCGAGGAAATCCGACAGTATCGATGTAAGGTTATTTTCAGTTCCGATAAATATGGCAGAGACGCTCAATGAATATCTTTATGCAAATATAAGATGTGGTATATTCACTTCTGCAACCTTGACGACTACAGGCACTTTTGATTACTTCCTTGAAAGGAGCGGCGTAGGGTTAAATGATTATGAAAGGTTGGTAACTCTCGAAGTCGGTTCACCGTTCGATTATGATAACCAATCAAAAATAGGAATTGCTTCATTTCTTCCTCTTCCAAATGACAATGATTTTAATGAGAATGCCGTCGAATTATTATCGGAGGTGAGCAGAAAGTTCCGAATGGGAACGTTGATGTTGTTCACATCATACACTATGATGAACAAGTTTTACGATGACCTTGATCCTGTATATAAAGAGTTGGGTCTTTCAATACTCGGACAAGGAAAGGACGGATCAAGATATGCCCTGCAGGAAAAAATGAAGAATGATGGGAATGGATTGTTACTTGGCACTGATTCGTTCTGGGAAGGAATTGACATTCCGGGAAACGCACTCGAATTTTTAGTGATCACCAAACTTCCGTTTGTCGTACCAACAGAGCCTATCGTGTTGGCAATTGAAGACAAATTTAAAACTGAAGGAAAAAATGCGTTTATAAGTTATTCGTTACCGGAATCTATTATAAGATTCAGACAGGGCGTTGGTAGGCTTATTAGGTCCAAGACAGACAAAGGTATAGTATTGATTTTGGATAGCCGTGTGGCGAAAAAACAATATGGCAATTTATTTGTAAAATCACTTCCAACTAATGTCTCTATACTTAATTCAGTCGAAGATGTCATCTCATGGATGGAAGAATTTAAAAAACATTAAACAGGGATTAGTGTGGTAGACTTAATAAAACTTATTGGAACAATTGTGTGGGGTCCTCATATGCTGATATTTCTTATGGGGATAGGAATATATTTTACTTTAAAGTTAAAATTTATTCAATTATTTGGATTCACAGAAGCATTAAAGTTTGTCCTTAATAAAATAACCATAAGTAGCCGTAAAGTGACAAAGAAAGGGGATCTGACCTCCTATGAAGCTTTAATGACTTCTCTGGGTGGAGTTGTAGGCAACGGAAATATTGCCGGTGTTGCTACTGCAATTGCAATTGGAGGACCCGGAGCTATATTCTGGATGTGGATATCTGCTATCTTTGGAATGGCAAATTCTTTCGCCGAAACATCACTTGGAGTTTATTACAGGCATGTTAGAAAGGATGGAAGTATCTTGGCAGGCCCGATGTATTACATCAAATATGGGTTAGGGTGGAAATGGCTTGCTGTTATTTTCGCTTTTTTTATGGGTTTAAGAACACTTATAACTACTTCCACGATTCAAATAAATTCAATGACATTGGTGATCAATAAATTGCTTGGCGTTCCTATGCTCCTAAGCGGCATTGTAATAGCAATTCTTATCTGGCTAGTGATAATAAAAGGAATCAAAAGTATAGCCTCAGTTGCTATTAAATTGACGCCGTTTATGGTTATCGCATATTTAGGTGTGGGAATATTCATAATATTGCTCAACATAACGGAAATTCCCTCATTGTTCGTTCTTATAGTTACTTCTGCTTTTACACCACAAAGTGCCATGGGTGGCTTTGCAGGTTCTTCTGTAATGCTGGCAATGCGTTATGGAGTTGCAAGGGGGTCGTTTTCAAGTGAAGCAGGAGCAGGCGTAGCTCCAATTATACATGGAGCTGCAAAGGCTACCTCACCTAGTACGCAGGGTAAGGTGAGTATGCTAGGTGTCTTTATCGATACCATAGTTATTAATACTTTAACCGCTCTGGTAATCCTGTCAGCGGCATTATGGACGACTGGAAGTACAAGCACGGTGCTTGTTGCAAGTTCATTTGAATCGGGAATCGGAGCCCTCGGTGGATGGGTTGTAGGCGTTGCATCAGTCCTATTCGGATTTTCAACTTTGATCGCATGGCCATATTACGGTGAGCAAGGATTTGCATTTTTATTCGGCGATAAAATCAGGATACCATTCCGATGGTTGTTTTGCTTCGCGTTGCTTGCGGGCACGGTGGATGAAGTAGAAGCTATTTGGATATTGGGAGATATAATGAACGGTATGATGGTAATACCAAATTTAATTGCGTTAGTTGCGCTTAGTGGGCTTGTAATGAGATTAGCTACCGGAAATGATAAGCATGATGAGAAAGATTTTGTTTTCAAAGAAGATGAAGGAAAATAGAATTATCAATCTAATATCATATGCATTATATTAGACGATATTCAATAAATAATAGCCCGGATTAACACATTGAAAGTTAACGGAACACAATGACAGACAAAATAGCATACGAAGCGCTTACATTCGATGACGTACTCTTAATTCCCGCTCACTCGAAAGTTTTACCAAGAGATGTGAATCTGAATACTCAATTAACAAAAAACCTTACACTCTCGGCGCCGTTGGTTTCCGCAGCCATGGACACGGTGACCGGCTCGAGTATGGCAATCGAGATGGCAATAATCGGCGGCATTGGCATTCTGCATCGAAATCAAGGAATAAAAGAGCAGTCTGAGGCTGTGAACAGGGTTAAAAGAGCAGAGAGCACTATTATTCAGGACCCTGTAACTATTGAGATAAACAGCAATGTGGGTGATGCGCTAAATCTTATAAAAAGTAAAGCTATATCAGGTTTTCCGGTTATTGAGAACGGATTTATTCGAGGGATCGTCACACATCGAGACATTTGGAATATAACAGACTTATCTACTCCCATTTCTGAGGTAATG
>CBDUTM010000140.1:0-5280 GCA_965369985.1 uncultured bacterium
AGCATTGGGTTCCAAATATTCCAATGAAAGCCAATATTAGCAATAATAACTTATTATACTTTCTCATGATAACATTAAATTTATTCACGCTCCCCTAATGTTACAAGAGAAAACTATATGACCGAATAAAGCTTGCAGAGATACAATATTTTAGCTAATATTTTATTTAATGATATATCAATTCATTAGAAATTGATTTATGTGGGAAATCATGTATGAACGATAACTTTTGGACACTGTTAAAAATTGTAGCCGCGGTTGGAGTTACATTTCTTGTCTATGAAATTCTTGACTCAGGATCTTCAGCTGAAACCGATAATATTTCCCTTATAGATTCGTCAATAGAAAAATTGGGGAATATACTTTCTGCCAGCATCGAGGACAATGATGCAAGGAGGGAAGCGAGGTCAGAGTTTGAAGATTTTTCGGATTTAGTGAGTGAAGGAGAAATTGCTCCTGATAAAATTGAAGAAATAGCGTCGTCTATATTAAATCTTAGAATGAAAAAAGACTCGGAAGTCGGTAAGAGTGCCGAAGAAATCATCAGGATCATCAGAGGGGCTCGGGCAACATCAAGTTTCATCGTAGAATCTCCCGAGGAATTTGAAGTAAAATTGGATTCAATAGCCGTCAGGATAAATAATCTAAGAACCTTTCAGGAGGAATATTACCAACGTTTTCTTCACTCAGAAGATTTGACAGACCTGAAAAATTCCGCAGAACGATCCGAAATTCAGGAATTGGATAAAGTTCAAGTTGTGGTAGAATATGATCCGGTAGTTACTATCCCAAAAACCTCACTAACTGCGAATTTACGAAAGAAATCCAAAATTGTGATAATTGGAGAGACGTTTGAAAATGTACCTCCGTTACAAATAACTGAAAATCTAAATATTTTTATAGATTATACTATATTAAATATGATGGATTCATTGAAGGTCGTTGAATTTCATACAAAAATAAATGAATTAAAATCTTTTAAATCAATTATTCAGCATGTTCTCGATGAGAATAAGGAAAAATCTGTTAATAGCAGTTCTGAATAACCAAATTAACCATAGATTTTTTTCTCATTACAATTACAAACTTTTACCATCTTCTTATTAAATTTCCATGCATCAGATTTATCAGATTTCGATGTTGATACATGCTTTAAATTTGTATACACAGTTCCGCACACCGGACATGTTTCACCTTCAGTTCCGATATTTGCTGTCTTCGAAGCAAAACTTCTATCCTTAGCCATTTATAAAACTCCTGTTCATGAACCTTTATTTTTAATCATAGCTTTATCAGCTATTGCTATTAACTCTTCTGCCGTGTCCCCGTTCGAGGGATAACTGGCACTCCCTAAATCAATCTTTAATGTAATAGATTCATTATTATATTCAAATACTCTTGTTCTAAATATTTCCTGAATCCGATTTGTAAAGGCATCTATTGCTTTTTGCTTATAATCCAAAAGAACGATGCCGAATTCATCTCCGCCATACCTGCATACTATATCAGAACTTCTAATTTCCTTACTTAGTCTTTTCCCTATTTCTTTAAGCAGAAAATCACCTGCTTTATCACTATGTTTTTTATTGATATTTCCGAATTTGTGCACATCAATTATTAATACTGTGAATGTTTCATCATATCTTTCGGCTCTCAAAATCACATTTTCTATAAACATTCTAAAAAACTTAATGTTATGCAATCCTGTCAGCTCATCTCCTAATGTGTTAGAATTCTTTTCCTTAAGAAGATTCAATCGTGAAAGCGCTGATCCCATCACTGCACCTAAGCTGGTCAGTATCGCCTTATCTGTACTCGAAAAGTTCGCCGGACTCTTGCTATCTAACCCAACGACTCCCAATACACTTTTACCCGAAAATACTGGCGTTCCGATATAAGAATGATAAAGACCAGAGGACTCTTCATCATTCGCGAATCTCGGCTTAAAATAGCCGCCTTCTTCAGTTTCAGGTACGATTATCGCTGAATTCTTTTTAAACACAAGCCCGTTCATACCTTCATCAATCGAATATTCAAAGTCTTCTGCGTATTTATCATCCGACCCGCTCCTGAACTTAATTAGTAGATTTTCAGAATTATTTTCATCCAACAATGAAATTGTCAATACATCATGCTTTATTAGACTTTTAGAAGCTTCAGCCACATTTTCATAAACTTGGTCAAATCTTTGAGCGCGCTGAATCGAAAGAAAGAATCGGTAGAGTTCTGATATGAGTGTTAGTCTGTTTTGAAGATTGAAGATAGAATCAAGTTGTATGACCGTCTTTTCTATTATGACCGCAAAACTCTCCAATAGTCTCTTGTCCGATTCCCCGAACGAATCTTCCGCTCTACTGTCCACGAGTAGGACACCCATCGCATTATCGTTATAAAACACAGGTGTACCGAGAAACGATTTCACGGGGAGCGGATCTTTCAGATAATCCAAAGTTTCTTCAATATCATTAAAACTTTTGACAAGAATGGTTTTTTCGGATTGCAAAACTTTACTAACTATTCCATGACTCATCGAGAGTTCATTATAAAAATCCTGTGCTTCGGTCGCAGGAATGGCTGACTGCAGCTTTATCCTCGAACCTCCCATATAAAAAGCTGCCGATCTCGCCACAAAAGTATCGCCTACAGCTTCTAAAAATGTTTTTATATAATTTAGATATTCCTCTTCTGCGGCATAAATAGGAACCGATGATAAATCTACCTCGTCCGTGCTTAAACGCAATGCTGATACATTATTTTTTATATCCTTTGAATCTATCTCAGAACGTAATCTTACTTGTAATGTCCGATATGTGAGGATCAGCGTAAAAATGGTTATCAGAAAAGCCAAAAAAGGGCGTAACAGTTTGTATAACATATTCGCTTGATCATAGGGCAAAAAATATAACGCTGATAAGGAAATTAAGAGTAATACGCCGACAGCGATAGAAGGAATACTCTGTTTATTAGGTGTGTATCCGACAATTGATATGAACAATTCAGAGCCTATAGTAAAAAGTTTATTGAGTGTTAATATAAACTAACGGGTCGAAATGTCAACAAGGTTTGGATAACGGTAAGCGGTACACACTTATCCGATAACTTACAAAAAGCTTATCAAGACTAAAAAATATGCTACTTCTTATTAAACTCCGTCTCAGTAGAGTTCATTTCTTCTTCTTCATCTGTCTTTTCACTCTCAGCAGATTTCACATCTTCATCTTCCGCTTTTGTTTCTGAAGATGAATCAACAACTTTCTTCTCGATGAAGCCGGGACTTGAAAGAACAGGCATCCCTTCTCCACCGCCGCTGAATGAACTATTATAGAAGAGATATGAACCGGAAAGCACCAAAAGTAACGCTGCAAAACCAACTGCTGCTGTCCTGACCCCAATTGAGGCAGGCACAAGAAATTCACCGATCTTACTGATAAGTGATTCCTGTGACAGATCTTCCAATTTTTGATGGAGGATCTTCTCAAAGTTTGGAGACGTCCTGACTTTAGCGAGTTTACTAAGGCTGTTGATTACTTCCAGGTATTCCTTTTTGAAACTTGAACATTCCACACAACTTTCTTCGTGAGCGAGAGTTGCTTTTTTTTCTTCAGTGGATAGTTCGTTTTCTAAGTAGCTTGTTAAATTATTGCGATAATCGTTACAATACATCGATAGGCATTCTCCTTAGGTTAGATTATTGTTCTTTAAATTTACTCGTACCATTTCTGAATTCTCATTAGTTTCTAAAATCTTTCAGGAGTTCCCTGAGTTTCAACCTAGCTCTGTTCACACGGGACTTTATCGTTCCGAGCGGTACTCCAATTATCTTACTAATCTCATCGTAAGAAAGTTCCTGAATATCTCGAAGTATTATTACAGTTCGAAATTTATCCGGGAGTTTTTGGATCGCATTTTGAATTAGTTTTTCGTTAAATACGCTCTCAGTATTTTCTTCCGGAGTTCTGGCAGTCGACGGAAGTTCAAATTCCTTGTCGTCAATGCCCATTCTTGAGATAGAAAATATTCGCCGTCTTTTCCGTTTTCTAAGTTCAGTCTTTGCCAGATTTCCGGCTATCGTATATATCCAGGTGGAAAAACGTGCTATGTTTACATAAGAGTTTTTGTTCTTATATACTTTTAAAAAAGTATCCTGGACAATATCTTCCGACTCATCTATTTGACCGATAAATCTGAATACAAAATTTAATAATCGATCTTTATATCTGTTGACTATCTCGTCAAAGGCGTATTCGTCACCGTTCTGGAACCTGGCTATCAGTTCTTCGTCTGTATATTTATTACCTTCAGACAACTGATACACTTTTTTTACTTAATAATCGAACTGCGAGTTCCGAAAAGATCACTTCACTTGAAAAATTAGTTTGTTTGGTTTTAAAATCTGCATCTTTGACCAATTCAATTCCATTCAGAAGTTCTTCTCTAGACCAATTGCTAACCGCTTCTTTTTTTAGTTCTTCCCGGGGTGACCATCTTGCAGATGGTTTTGCACCGTCATCTTTCGCGATAAGTACTGTCATTAGAAAATTAAAAATACTAATTGCTATCGACGGAGCGTTTTCTCCTCTGGCGATCATATCGCTCAAAGCTTTTAATGACCATTGTAAATCTTTTTTAGAAAGGTATTTTTCAAGGTCGAAAGGAGATAATTGTTTTGAGAACCCGATGGCGTCCTTCACATCATCTTCATCAATATCTTTTTTATCACCGATAAACAGAGAAAGTTTCTCCATTTCCATATCAAGAAGCATCAAATTACTTCCTGTATATGCCCCCATAAGTCTGGACGCATCCGCAGAAATATTTTTTCCTCTTTGACGCGCAAATTCAGAGATCCATGAAGGAATTTGATTATCGAAAGGTGTTTCAATCTTCACAGCAAACACCTTACTCTTAAGTGAATTATACCATTTCCTGCGTGCATCAAAATTCATAGAAATCAATATTACGCAGTTCTCGGGAATTGGTGATGCGGCATATTGGCCAATTTTTTTTATCCCTTCATCACTCAAACGCTGAATATCATGTATCAAGATTAGTTTTTTTTCGGAGAATAAACTCGATGTAGCCAGAGCATTTATTATTACTTCCGGTTTATCAGCCCCTACATGAAATATTTCAACAGACTGCATCCCCGATTCATCTCCAATAAATAATTCTTTTATTTTTTTGATAAACTTATCACGGAGGTATGCGTCTACCCAGAGCTTCCTGCCTGCTAAAAGATATAATGGCTTTATATTATCGACGCTAAGTGATTTTTCGGCG
>CBDUTM010000141.1:0-5257 GCA_965369985.1 uncultured bacterium
TTGAATCGAGTTCGGCAAACGGCGGAAGTCGGGAGCAATTTCAATTATTAGAATTTATCTATTCGCTTTACCAGGGATTTGCTACCCGTAAATTAACGGACACTCTTCTACAGCTTGAAGCGACTTCCACATTTGATTTCGAGGGCAAAGACACGCCCTATCGTCAGGCACCGCTTCTGATGAAGAACGAAGTTGACAGAGAGAAGCGCAAATCTATTCAGAGCGCAGTTCACGAGATCGTGGAGCGGGATAATCCGATGCGGATCGAGGCGTTAGAGAAGGTTCACAGCGCGGCATCGCAATTCGGATTTGATACATATTCTGACCTTATTTCCCACATTTCGGGTCTTGATCTTGACGGGTTTGTAGTTGACTGCGAAACTTTTCTTGCCGATACGGAAGCAATGTACACAGATGTGGCTCAATGGGCTTTCAAAAAACATATGGGGTTAGATTTGGATGACGCTACGACGTATGACTCGCCATATCTTTTCCGGATGAGCGGGTACGATACTTATTTTCCCGCAGGCGAATTACTCGATCGGGTAGATAAATTTATTTCCTCTATGGGTCTTTCAATGAACGGAAACGGTAACATCAAAATCGATACTGAAGAGCGCCCGCTGAAAACTCCAAGGGCATTTTGCGCGCCTATCTCTGTGCCGGACAATATCGTTCTCGTCATCATGCCGCAAGGTGGATTATCCGACTATCAGGCGTTTATGCACGAGCTCGGCCACTCAATGCACTATGCTCACGTGGACGCAACGCTTCCGATGGAGAACAGATATCTCGGAGATAATTCGGTGACTGAAAGTTTTGCGATGCTATTTGACCATCTAACCCTGAATAAGCAATGGCTCAAAAAAGTGGCGCGAATGGATGATCCGAAAGATTATCTTGTTATGGCGAACTTGCTTGAATTATATATGCTCAGGCGATATTGCGCGAAATTTATCTACGAAAAGGAATTGCATGGAAACTCCGATCTGGAAAATATGCCGGATTCCTATTCATCGATACTGACCGAAGCGACAAAATTACAATATGAGCCTGTGAATTATCTCAACGATGTAGATTCCGAATTTTATTGCGCCAGGTATTTACGCGCATGGATGCTGCAATCATCCCTGAATGCGTATATGACTGAAGAAGGTGGCGACGATTGGTTTCTGAACCCATCCAGCGGTGAGAGGCTGCTGAATTTATGGAAATACGGACAGAAGATGAACGCCGAAGAGATAGTGAAATTAGTTTCAACTGATAAACTGAGTTTTAAAGAGCTGGTCAAGTCAATTGAAAACGCATTCAATGGATGAAATGGAAACTCCTGAGAGAAAAACATTTGATATTTCATTTTCCGATACAGGATTCATTTATTCTCCAAAATATTTAGAGCATAGAGCCGGGGATGCTCATCCCGAACGTCCCGACAGATTAACGACACTTCTTTCCCATCTGAAACACGAAGGAATCTGGGATAAACTTACACATTATGAGCCGGAAAAAATTGAGATGGAGCTGCTCACAAAAATTCATGATAGGGAATATATCGATCGAGTAAAGGAAGCATGCGAATCCGGAAAAACATATGTTGACGAGCTCGATTGCGGCATAAATGAAAAGAGTTATGATGTTGCTCTGCTTGCCGCCGGTGGTGTTATTACAGCCGTGGACAAGATCATGGAAGAGCAGATATCAAACGCTTTTTGCGCTGTTCGTCCACCCGGTCATCATGCCGAAAAAAACAGGTCAATGGGGTTTTGTTTTTTTAATAATGTGGCGCTGGGAGTTATGCATGCGCGAAAATATGAGTTGACGCGGGCGGTAATTCTGGATTGGGACGTTCACCACGGAAACGGGACTCAACATTTGTTTGAAAGCGATCCAAATGTGCTTTACGCAAGTTTACATGAATTTCCTCACTATCCCGGCACGGGCGCAGTGAATGAAAAAGGGAAGGGCGAAGGGTACGGTACTACGCTGAATTACCCAATGACCAAAGGAGCCGGAAACGAAGATTACCTGAAAACGATCAAATCCAAAATAGAACCGGAAATCAGGAGATTCGAACCGGATATAATTTTTATATCAGCCGGATTTGACGCGCATAGAGACGATCCGCTTTCAGGCATCAATCTCACTCACGATGCATTTAGAGAAATGACGCTCATCGTAAAAGAATGGGCACGCGAATATTCCGGTGGAAGGATAGTATCCGTATTGGAAGGGGGCTACAATCTCGGTTCCCTTCGGCGTAGCATAAAAGAACATCTATTAGCATTGATGGAGTGATATTTGAAATGTGATCCATCAGATCTGGAAGGCATCGCAGGAGACGAAGAGTGCTATCGTTCTCGAAGGCGAAAAATGGTGGAAACGCAGATATTAGCCAGAGGAATCAAAAACCCCTCTATAATTTCTTCGATGCTCAACGTACCGAGACATCTTTTCGTGAAATCTGATTATAAAGAACAGGCTTACTTCGACGAACCATTGCCTTTGGAAGATAGCCAAACCATCAGTCAGCCTTATGTGACTGCGCTAATGATCGAACTGGCAAACTTAAATGATAGGTCGAGGGTGCTTGAGATCGGAACAGGTTCGGGCTATGCAGCAGCATTATTAGCAAATATCGTATCGGAAATATACACCGTGGAAGTACGTAAAATTCTTTACGAGTCAGCACGGGAGTTATTAGAGCAATTGAAATTTGAGAATCTTTCTCAAAAAAATAGTGACGGAAAGGATGGTTGGGAATCTCATGCTCCTTATGACGCTATCATTGTATCGGCGGCTGCAAAGTCGATCCCGGAAAAATTAGTCAGCCAGCTGAAAACAGGAGGTAAGATGATAATTCCTTTGGGTAGAAACGATCAGGAACTAATTTGTGTAATTAAAGATAAAAAGGGATTTACGACAGAAAAACACGGAGTTGTTAAATTTGTTCCGCTAATTTAGATCAACGATTGTGAAACAAATGAGATTTTATCTCCGTAACTGATGATGAATGAATAAATTAGATATATAATATCGGAGTAAATATAATGGCTGGGAAAGAAACAAAGAAAAAGAAAGTAAAGAAAGAAACAGAGAAACCATCTCAAAGCACGGTAAAGAAATTATATAAATCAAAGAGTAACAGAATGTTGGGTGGTGTCTGCGGAGGTATCTCAGAGTATCTCGATATAGATTCCACGATCATCAGATTAGTGTTTATAGTAATGGCGTTTTTTGGCGGAAGCGGCATAATCATATATATTGCGGGTCTTTTGATATTTCCTGAGGAGAACGCTGAACAAACAAAAGAGATAAAAGTAGTTAAAAAGAGTAATGTTGGATTTTGGGGAGCATTGCTTATCGTATTAGGGGTAATGTTTTTAGTATCAGAATTCGGGTTTAGAGGGATGGATCATTATTGGATGTGGCACGGTTATAGTGGGATGTTCATCCCGGTAATTATTATCGCTCTCGGAGCCTGGTTACTACTGAAACCTTCAAGCGAAAACGATAATTCAGGTGAATCTCTTAAAGGTAAGTCATCCGGTTCCGCTGATCCAAACAAACTTTCACGCTCTGTCACTGATAGAAAAATCAGCGGGGTATGCGGTGGGATGGGCGAACACTTTAATATTGATACAACTATTGTCAGATTACTCTGGATAGTTGGTACATTGGCAACAAATGGATTTGGTATACTTGCATACATCATATTGATAATCGCTCTACCAGAGAGCAGCTCACTCAATGAATCAGGAGGGAAAACCAATGGCTAAAGGAAAACGAGGTTCTAAGGTGTTCGGTACCATTCTGATCTTCATCGGAGCGGTGTGGCTGCTAAGAGAAATAGGTTACAGAGATGTACTAAGAGGTGAATTGGGGATGTGGGCTATGGCCATATTTGGAACGCTTGTGCTTCTAAATGGATATAGGCAGAGCAGACGTGGTCTGGTTTTTTGGGGATCATTTCTGGCTTTACTCGGAACCGTCAATATATTTCAGGAATTTAGGATAATTCATCCCTATCTGACGGAAGTATGGCCTCTCTACCTTGGCAGCATAGGCGTAGCGTTTTTAGCAATAATTCCACTGAAACCGATTGATTATGCATCGGCGATTCCCGGATTTATTTTCATTGCTGCAGGTTTGTATCTCTTCATGGAAGTAAACGATTATCTTCCTTACGGCCTTTTCTATGGCGACAGGACTTTTCCGGCGTTATTCCTTATCCTTATGGGTGTACTATTAGTGTGGAAAAACAGCCGAAGAAAAAAGGAAGAAATCTCTTCGACTGACGATGAAAAAGAAGTCTCTTCTAAAAAAGCTAATATTTAGTTTTTCATCAACAAATGGTTCTACCGGAAGAGTTTAGATGACCGAGTAATCTAAAGTTATTGGTTGCATAGCTTCTTTCTAATGAAGAATAATTTGAATTATCCCGCTAATTTTGGCGTCCGAATCAGCTAAAACAAGCATAACGCTTGACTCTGCTTCATTACCTAACTAAATTAAACTAATTGACTTGGGTATAAACGGACTAAATAATCTTATTTTGAACTTATGCAAAAGGTAATCTTGATAATATTGGATGGATACGGTCTTCGGAGCGAAGAGAGTTATAACGCCGTTAAAGCCGCCGAAACACCTACTTTGGATAATCTTTTCAGGGAATATCCGAACACGACGCTGAAATGTTCCGGGTTTGATGTGGGATTGCCTGATGGAATGATGGGGAATTCAGAAGTTGGTCATCTTAATATCGGCGCAGGACGGATAGTTAATCAAATGCTTGTAAAAATCGACAGTGCCATCGAAGATAAATCCTTTTTTGACAACAGTGTATTGACAGAAGTGATGAATGTAGTTAAAAAGAGAGGCACAGCTCTTCACTTAATGGGATTGATGTCTGACGGTGGTGTCCACAGCAGATTGAATCATATATTCGCTTTATTAGAAATGGCAAAACAGAAAACTCTCCGAAATGTTTTTCTACATCTTTTCTCAGATGGAAGAGATACTTCGCCAAAATCAGGAGAAGGGTACGTTACGAAGATCATCGAAAAAGCTGAAGAACTTGGCATCGGTAAAATTGCGACAATATCCGGCAGATATTATGCGATGGATAGAGACAAAAGATGGGACCGCATTGAAGAGGCATATAAAACTTTTCTGCATGGCGAAGGAACTAAATATTCTTCACCACTGGAAGTATTTGCATCTGCTTATGAAAATAATCTCACAGATGAATTTATTTTAC
>CBDUTM010000142.1:0-5237 GCA_965369985.1 uncultured bacterium
AGCCACTGTTTACAGGACATTGGATATGCTGGTAGAAAACGGCTTCGTCTCCAAAGTGAATGTAGGCACGAGTCAGGTGCATTTTGAAAATACACTTGCTCAGGAGCATCACGAACATCTTGTCTGTACGCAGTGCGGAAAAATTATCGAATTCAATAACAATATTATCGAACAGCAGCAGGATAAAGTTTGTAAAGAATACGGATTTATGCCCACCAAACATAACCTCATCATTTTCGGTCTTTGTGATGAATGCCAGCTGCGGATAGGATAGTCGATGCACGAAGGCTTAGCAAAACCGGTAAATAAAAAATCAGCTCCCGTTGTTCTTGTGGGGAATCCGAATGTAGGTAAAAGCGTTATTTTCGGATATCTGTCAGGCAAATATGTGACGGTATCCAACTTTCCCGGTACTACCGTCGAGATATCCAAAGGGACGATAGGAACTAACGGAACCAAAGACACTATAATCGACACTCCCGGCGTAAATAACCTGCTGCCCTCATCTGAGGATGAGCGTGTAACACGTGATCTTCTGCTGCGGGATCGGCCCAAGTCCGTCGTTCAAGTCGTGGATTCCAAGAACCTAAAACGAGGACTTCTGCTGACGGTGCAATTGGCTGAGATGGATCTGCCGATAATTTTTAATATGAATATGACCGATGAAGCGCTCAGCAGGGGAGTATCGCTTGACAGCGCCGAACTTTCCAAGCTGCTTTCTGTTGACGTTATTGAAAGCGTCGCTATACGCAACCGTGGTCTCAGCGAACTGTCGGAGGCTATCAAATCCCCGAAAATTCCGAAGATAAAGGTGAGTTACGGTCCTATAATTGAGCCCGGCATAAAAGAGATCAGTGAAATTTTAGGGGATACCATCGAAGGGAAACGCGCCATATCGCTGATGGTGCTTGCCCGCGATGAGAGTATATTCGGGTATTTACAGGACAAATTATCGTCCGGACAAATTGAAGAAGTAAAAGTTATTGTCGACACTGTTCAGGAAAAATTCGGCGAGTCTCTATCAAGGGTTATCACGCGCCGGAGGATGAAAGAAGCGGGGCGGATAGCGGATATGGCAGCCGGAAAAAGCTCCGGCGGCAGCTCTGATCTCGCAACAAAATTAGGTAAATTAACGATGCACCCATTCTGGGGATTAGGCTTCGTTTTCGCTGTTCTCTACATAATGTATCAGTTCGTAGGTGTGTTCGGAGCGGGATTTTTAACAGATTTTTTGGAGGAGGTCGTATTCGGCGAGTATCTGTCTGTCTGGTTCGCCGCGCTATTTGCGTATATGCCTATTGAAATTATCAGGGATATATTTGTGGGCGAATTCGGATTGCTCACAATGGCGCTTCCGTATTCGATCGCGATAATTCTTCCTGTCGTTGTCACTTTTTTCATCGCATTCGGGATATTGGAAGATTCCGGTTATCTGCCGCGGTTGGCAGTAATGCTGAATCAGGTTTTCAAGCTCATGGGATTGAACGGAAAAGCGGTTCTTCCGATGGTGCTGGGGCTTGGCTGTGATACAATGGCAACGCTGACCACGCGGATTCTTGATACTAAAAAAGAACGTATTCTCGTGACTCTGCTCCTGGCGTTAGGAGTCCCATGCAGCGCGCAGTTAGGAGTTATAATGGGGCTTTTAGGCGCAATATCGATGTCAGCCTTATTCATTTGGGGGGCGGTGGTTTTCGGTGTATTAGTAGCGGTTGGTTTCCTTGCCTCAAAGGTATTGCCCGATGAAGGCTCGGATTTTATACTCGAACTTCCTCCTATCAGAATGCCGAAACTCGGTAACATAACGGTTAAAACATTAGCCCGGACCGAATGGTATGTGAAGGAAGCGGTTCCGCTTTTCTTCTTCGGTACACTGCTTCTTTATTTTTTGGATGCCACCGGAGCTCTTTTGGTCCTGGAGCGAATTTCCAGTCCGCTCGTCCAAACAGTGTTAGGGCTTCCCGCTCAGGCGACGCAAGCGTTCATCGTAGGATTCCTGAGAAGGGATTACGGAATTGCCGGTCTGAACGGAATGGACCTGACCACGGCTCAGATCTTAGTCGCATCGGTCACACTGACGCTATTCATTCCATGTATCGCAAACTTCCTTATTATGATAAAAGAACGCGGAGTGAAAATGACAATTGCGATGACAGCTGTTATTCTGCCTATAGCGTTTCTGGTGGGCGGACTCCTTAATTTATTGCTAAACGCGGTGGGGTATACAGGATGAAGTGTCCTCTATGCGGCGGCGAATACACTCAAGCCGAGATGGCTTGCCACTCGGGCTGTCCGTTCAATCAGGGATGTAATATCCTCTGTTGTCCGCATTGCGGGTATGAATATGTTGAAAAGTCCTACATAGTTGATGCTTTTAGAAAATTATTCAGGAAAAAAGAAACTGATGAAAAAAGAAAAGCTGGATCACTTACTTGAGCATGTTTATCTCCTTTTAGAAGAAGGGGATAGCGGTTCAGGAGCAAGAGGCAGTGTGCGGTGCGACCATGCATCATTGAACGGCTATGCCGAATTTCTGCCTGATGCGGAAGAATCAAAACTCCTGATAGTCAATGGGGAAACGATGGAGCTCACCGAATCTGGAATTCATAAAGCGGAAAGCCTGATAAGACGGCACAGGCTCACCGAACGGTTATTGAAAGACCTTCTGCAGATATCCGAAGAGGAGATGGAGGCGCAAGCTTGCAAGTTCGAACATGTGCTTAGCCCGGAAGTTGAGGATTCGATCTGCACGCTTTTAGGGCATCCTACTTTTTGTCCGCATGGTAGAAAAATACCCCGGGGAGAATGTTGCAAGGGTTTCAAAACTGAATTGAGTCCTGTGGTTGTGCCCTTACATAGACTTGAAGTGGGCAAATCCTCGAAGATAATATTTACCACGCCGGCATATCATAAACGGTATGAAAGGCTGACTCTGCTTGGCGTAGAGCCGGGCGCAATTATCTCATTGTATCAGAAATACCCTTCGTTTGTCATAAAAGTAGACGAGACTGAGATCGCTCTTGATGGGGAAGTAGCCCGTGAGATATTCGTCCGTCCTTTTAACGGCAAATCGTAATATTGAAATAATTTAGCTTGACACGGAACAAATAATTATTATATTCGTAATAGTAGAAAGAACACCCCATAGGGGTATAGGGTATCAAACGAAGGAGTCGGTATGCTGGATGAATTAACACAGAATAAATCGCTTAGAAGACTTAAATCCATTAAAGGACAGATCGGCGGTTTGGAACGGATGGTCAGCGAAAAAAAATACTGCATGGATATCGTAAACCAGATCACAGCGGTCAGGAAGGCGCTGGACTCATTAGCATTCGTTATAATGGAAAGGCACGTGAAAAGTTGCGTCAGGGATGCGTTCGTGGACACTAATGAGAAGAAAGCAGATAAGAAGGTTGACGAACTTTTTCATGAAATAAATAAGTTTTTAAAGTGAGGGGGAGGAAAAATGGCATTTGATCCTGTATGTCATATGACAATTGAGCCTGAGAATGCGGCAGGCAGAAGCGAATACGAAGGTAAAACAGTATATTTTTGTTCTGAATATTGTAAAGAAACGTTTGATAAAGATCCGGGTAAATTTCCGCTTGAACCCGTGGAAGAAAATGCCGGCAGTGATCATCATCATCACGATCATGAACATGGGCATGAGCATACACACACCGATGCTACGGGAGCGATCTATACCTGTCCGATGGACCCGGAAATAAAACAAGCTGCGCCCGGTGCCTGCCCGATGTGTGGGATGGGATTGGAATTGATGGAACCTGTGCTGACAACAAAACGGGAATATGTCTGTCCGATGCATCCTGAAGTGGTGCAGGATGAGCAAGGCTCGTGTCCGATCTGCGGTATGGCTCTTGAGCCGAGGACGGTGACATTAGATGATGAGGAAAACCACGAGCTCAAGGATATGACAAGACGGTTTTGGGTAAGTTCAACGCTGGCTCTACCCCTTTTATTGCTGACAATGTCGCAGATGTTCTTAGGCTTTCGCTTATTAGACCCTGTTATGAGCCACTGGATAGAATTCGCGCTAGCCACTCCTGTTGTGCTTTGGGGTGCGGCTCCGTTTTTCCAGAGAGGCTGGTTTTCAGTTGTGAACAGATCGCTGAATATGTTCACTCTTATAGCTATTGGAACGGGAGTCGCATATCTGTACAGCCTTGTGGCAGTTTTCTTTCCATCTGTTTTTCCGCCGACATTTAGAGGAGCGGGCGGTGAAGTTGGAGTTTACTTCGAAGCGGCAGCCGTCATAACCGCTCTTGTGCTGATGGGACAGGTATTGGAACTGCGAGCAAGGAGTAAGACAAGCGGAGCGCTGCGTGCTCTTCTCGGGTTGGCGCCAAACTCGGCAAGAAAAATAAACGAAAGCGGAGAAGAAAAAGATATACCTCTCGAGGATGTAGTAGTAGGTGATATCCTTCGGGTGCGTCCCGGTGAAAAAATTCCTGTGGATGGAATCCTCACAGAGGGAGAAAGTTATGTTGATGAGTCAATGGTATCCGGTGAGCCGCAGGAAGTGAAAAAGATCGTGGGCAAACAGGTTACGGGGGGGACGGTGAACGGCAGAGGCAGTTTCCTTATGGCGACGGAAAAAGTCGGAGTGGATACCCTACTCGCGCGCATCGTCAAAATGGTGAGTGAGGCTCAGCGAAGCCGCGCACCGATACAGAGTCTTGCGGATAAAATTTCATCGTATTTCGTTCCTGCGGTTGTGGGGATAAGCGTGTTGACATTCATCATTTGGAGTATATACGGGCCTGATCCCAAGATGGCATTTGCGCTGGTAAATGCGGTGGCTGTGCTGATAATCGCTTGCCCGTGCGCATTGGGCCTTGCAACTCCTATTTCAATTATGGTCGCCACAGGCAGAGGGGCGACAGCCGGACTGCTTATCAAGAATGCCGAAGCATTGGAGACTCTTGAAAAAATAGATACACTTCTGGTTGATAAAACCGGAACTCTCACTGAGGGCAAACCGAAAGTGGTAAGTATGAGCGTGCGAGACGGATTTATGGAAGATGAATTTCTCAGTCTTGTTGCGAGCATAGAAACTTCGAGCGAGCATCCTCTGGGAGCATCTATCGTTAACGCTGCGAAAGAAAAAGGAATTGAGTTGAAAAAGGTGTCCGATTTCGAGTCCATCACCGGAATGGGTGTCAGCGGAACGGTTGACGGTAAGAGAGTATCTATAGGAAATAGGAAAATGTTAG
>CBDUTM010000143.1:0-5231 GCA_965369985.1 uncultured bacterium
AATTTTAGTAATTCACCGGCTTGAATTCTAAAGATGTCGTTCATGCGCCTTATTTGAATTGCATTATATTTCATCAACACCATCTTCCACTGATAAATGGAAGTTAATCAAGGATTATGGCTCTATTACTATTGTAGCAGGTGTAAGATTTTTCCTTAGGAACTCCTTTAGAGGAACCTACGACCATTGATAGACTCCGTCTATTAAGGCTTTACGGCGACAATGGCGACAGCGGAAATGGAATCTTTATATCGCTTGAGCGTTTTTCGTATTTTCCAGACGCGTCGGCGGGCGGCGGGAGTTATTATCACTCTCGCAATAAATCGAATTGCACCGAATAAGCCCTCATCTTGAACAATCCTGGGTGGATTCAACAAGTACATCGGAACTTCCTTTGCGCTCTTGATTGTGAAGCCAGCTTCCTTGAGGAGCTCCCGCCACTCTGTAACAGATAGCGGCCTCGCACCGACACGAAGTGTATCTCTTAGGGCATTCCCCAATTCAGCCCTAAGCTCATCGGATAAGTCTTCCGGTAGGCTCGTCTCGTGAATCGCATATCTTCCACCGGGCGCCAGCAGGCGAAACGCTTCACTCGCAATCTTGAGCTTGGTTTCATTCGTTTGCATAGTCAGCATAGCTTCACCGTAAACGACTGAAGCAATGTTATCGGTCAATCCTGTTTTCTGTGCCGTCCCGATCACACATTCTCCTAGTTCACCATGACGAAGAATTTCAAGCACGCTTCTTTGCGATGCCTTATTCCGTTCTACCGCAGTGTAAGATCTGGGATGAAGTTTTAGCACAATCTTCGTGGTGGCTCCCCTGCCGGGTGCCAGCTCTACAACGTCATCTCCTTCATCAATTTGAAGCTCATTCAGCATCCAGCGAGTTAATCCCAATCCTCCCGGGCGCATTGTCATTTTGCCCAGATCGAAAAAAACGTCGAACGCAGGAGCTCGTTCGTAATCAATTCCTGTCGAATTGTTATTTTCATCCATCGGTAAATCCAATTTTTTTTGCTTCTAATGTTGGTTTTAGAAAACTAAGATTAAAAGATACTTCGATGTGTAATATCTCGCAAGCAGAATGATTACCAAAACAGTCCTCGTAAGGAGAGTTGATCTTTAATTGAGACTTATATCGCTCTCATCATTCCAATTTAATTGTTCTTTAACAAGTTCGAGCATCCTGAGCTGTCTTTCACTGTAGATAGAATTCGCGAAAGCTATCTCCGCAAGTGAAACGAGAAGGTTACCACTCATATCGTTATCCAGGTGTGGGAGTGTCCGGACACATTTTCTGCCGTAGATAAGCGCCTCTTCGATGTTCATATTCGAAAAATCGTCAATTTCGCGTACGACATCATCATGTGAGAAACCGTATCTGGTCATGATCTCTTTGAGTTTAGCGATTTCCTGCATATCTATTCGCTTATCGCTTCCGGCCATAGCAATGCATAATCCTATAAATGCCTTTTTGGGCTCAAATATTTCCATCCGTACAACTTTTCCTCCCTACCATGGCGCATCCCTTTCATACCAATAATTTAACCGAATTAAGATAGGCTGGTGTGTCCTCCGTCAAGTCGTGATAATACGGGTTAAACGCTTTTAACTCAATAATTTAGCATAAGTTCCAATATCAAATAAATACTGGTCATAATAGTGAAGTTAAATACCTTAATATCAATATGTTATCTAATTTATTTTCTTCTTACATTTATCGAATCTCGATCAGCCCAATTATTCTTCTTTTATATGTGTTGCAGTGTTAATATATTTTATGTCTATATTTTTCCTTGGAATAATGTGAAAAATTCATTTTGCGTCGAATAGGAGCTCGATTGAAAGATATTGAGAAAATAAGAGCTGAACTGAATAAGGAGATCAATAAACTCCGTGAAGAATACGTTGGAGACGAGTATTCGTCCGATGATCAATTGACAGATTTCTCAGTTTCACAGCTCAAAGAGGAAGGTTTAAAAGCGATCTTCGAGTATGCACCTGACGCATATTATTTGTGTGACCTATCTGGCAGATTTGTAGATGGAAATTTGATGGCTGAGAAAATTTCCGGATATCAGCGTGAAGAATTGATAGGTAAAAGTTTCATCGATCTCAGGATCCTTTCCTTAAAAGATATTATTAAAGGATCAAAACATTTGTTTCGCAACATAATGGGCAAAGCTACAGGTCCGGATAGTTTCACTTTTATCAGAAAAGACAAAAGCACAGTTGAACTTGAAGTAAGCACCTATCCCGTAAAGATCCAAGGTAAAAAGCTGGTGTTGGGGATAGCGAGAGATGTATCGGAACGGAATAAGATACAGAAGCAGATAAAAGAACTAAACCGGACATTGGAAGAGAAAGTCGTCCGTAGGACAGAAGAGCTGAAAATTGCGAACGACAAGCTGCACAATGATATTAAGGAAAGGCTTCGCGCAGAAGAGGCTCTTCACCAGAGCGAGCAACTTTACAGACATATTATCGACAACGCAAACGATATTATCTACAATGTTGACAGGAAAGGAACTGTTACATATTACAATCCGACTACTGTCAGAATTATGAGATTTCCGGAAGATGAGTTGAGAAAGAAGAACTATCTGGATCTTATCCGTGAAGATTATCGCGAAAAAGCAACACAATTCTATGCCAAACAACTTAAGAATAAGCTTTCCAACACTTATTTTGAATTTCCTGTTATCAGAGGAGATGGATCAACTATCTGGCTTGGTCAAAATGTTCAACCGATAGTCAAAAACGGTAAATTGGAGGGATTTCAAGCTGTCGCCAGGGATATATCAGACCGAAAAAAGACTGAAAAACAACTGAAAGAAAGCGAAAGACGATATAGAGCGATCTTCGAAAATTCACGTGACGTGATATATATAACAGATACCGACGGATTTTTTATTGACATCAATAACTCCGGATTGGAACTCTTCGGTTTCACCTGGGACGAATTATCAAAGATTCAATCAAGCGATCTTTACGTAGATCGGGACAAGCGAAAAAAATTCCTGGAAGAACTTGACGCTAAAGGATATGTCCGCGATTACGATTTACAACTGAAAAATAAAGAAGGAGATCACATTGACTGCTTGATATCTGCTACTATCCGACCATCATCTGCCGGAAAAGCAAAGAGAATACAGGGAATGATCAGAGATATCACACAGCACAAAAAATCTGAACGTGCTCTTCTTGAAACCGAAAAAAGATTTCGCGAACTACTTGAGAATTTGAAGATGATAGCCGTCCTGCTCGATTTGGATGGGAAGATCCTCTTTTGCAACGACTATCTGTTAGAACTGACCGATTATAAAAGGGATGAAGTCCTGGGGCTTAATTGGTTTGACATTTTTTTACCTGACGATGATCGGGATGAGACGAAAAAACTCTTCCTCGAATCAGCTCATCAGGGAACTATACCGTCGCATTTCGAAAACGACATTATTACCAGGAGCGGCGAAAAGCGATTTATATTCTGGAATAATACCACGCTTCGTGATTCAACCGGCAATATATTTGGAACAGCAAGTATCGGCTCGGATATGACTGACCGGTTAAAAGCCGAAGAACAGCTTCGTCATGCGCAGCGGATGGATGTCATCGGAAAACTCGCGGGCGGAATTGCACATGATTTTAACAACGCCCTCACTCCTATTTTGGCATTAAGTCAAATGCACCTGGCGAAAATAGAAGACGGCCATCCCGTAAAGAAAGCCTTAAGCACTATAAATAAAAGCGCCAATAGAGCCACAAAACTCACAGCGCGATTGATGGCGTTCGGAAGGAAACAGGTTCTCGAAACGCATGTCATTAACATTAACACAACCCTTTTAACGATTGGAGATTTACTGAAGCGTTCGGTGGGAGACGGCGTCATTCTCAAGATGAAACCTGATTCTAACCTCTGGAACGTAAAAGCCGACCCGATTCAAATTGAACAGGTTCTTCTTAATCTCGCGATCAATGCAAAAGACGCATTGAAGGAAAAAGGAGAGGTCACGATTCAAACCGGTAACTTAACTATCGCTAAAAACAAATCAAATTTACCTGTGGAGATAGCTCCGGGAGATTATGTGCTCACAAAGGTCTCAGATAACGGCCCGGGGATCGATCAGGAGATTCAGGAACATATATTTGAACCGTTTTTCACGACAAAAGCCAAGGGACAGGGAACCGGACTTGGATTATCAGTTGTTTATGGTATCGTCAAACAACATCAAGGCGAGATAATATGCAAAAGCGCAAATGGTGAGGGCACCACGTTTGAAATATACCTCCCTCGCATTGACGAACCGGTGGAAGAGATCAAACACGATCCCATTTATGAGGATTATCGCGGTGATGAGGTTATTATGCTCGTCGAGGATGATAGTGAAGTCAGGGAAGTACTTGCCGAGATACTGAAAGATCTGGGGTATCTGATCATCGAGGCAGGAGATGATACCGAAGCACAAAAGCTTTCAAAGAAATTCAAAGGAGATATTGACCTTCTTCTAACTGATTTGATCCTGCCCGGCTTGAACGGCAGGGAACTTTCGGAGCTGCTGGTTAAAACCCGCAAAGATATGAAAATACTCTTTATTTCCGGGTATTCTGACGACGTGATAGCACAGCATGGAGTAATTGACAAAGATGTATCTTTCCTTCAGAAACCTTTTACAGCCTCCTCTCTCGGGAAAAAAATAAGGGAAGTATTAGAAAGTTAAATTAACTGCCGGGGAATTTTCCCCGATTGGATGGCATAGCCGGGCAGGTCGAAACTATGATCTATATCAATTCAACTCTCTCTTTACAAAACAATGAAGTTACTTACGATTTCATTCGGGCTTCCGGACCGGGAGGTCAGAACGTAAACAAGGTCTCCACCGCTGTGCAGCTTCGTTTCAATGTGAAAAATTCTCTTTCAATAAATGAAGCAGTGAAGAACCGCCTTATCAAAATTGCGGGGAAAAGAGTTTCCGCCGAAGGTATTCTGATAATAGACGCCCGTCGTCACCGCTCTCAATCCAAGAATCGTGAAGACGCTCTGAGCCGGCTGAGGGAACTCATAATCAAATCGCTGGCTGTGCCGAAACCGCGCCGAAAGACAAAGCCGACTTTCGCCTCAAAAGAGAAACGACTGAGAGATAAAAAAGCGAGAAGTAAGATCAAGCAATCCCGCAAACCCCCTGAGGATTATTGAGTTAGATAATCTCAAGTCCGTCCTATTTCGTCATT
>CBDUTM010000144.1:0-5227 GCA_965369985.1 uncultured bacterium
GGGATCTTTTCAAACTTAACTCTGCCCGGTTCTTCGTCCATATCAAAGATGGTCTTTTCTCCCTTTCTGCCGGTTACTTCAACAGAAACTATCTCATCTTTGAATAAGCCTTCTTCTTGTGCCTTCAACGCTTTATTGTAGCTGGAGACAGCAAATTCATCCTGAGCTTCACGGGGTACGTTGCATTCCCGTCCGCAAAGTTCGGCTGCTCTTCCCATATGATAATCGTTGTATACATCCCATAATCCGTCCAATATCATCCCGTCGATCAGATCACCGTTACCAAGACGGTATCCCTCCCGTGCTTTTTTCAATAAATATGGAGCGTTGGACATGCTCTCCATTCCGCCGGCCACAAAAACTTCTGAATCACCTGCTTTTATAGATTGAGCGGCAAGCATAACCGACTTCATTCCCGAGCCGCATACTTTGTTCACAGTGGTGCACTGCACACTGTTCGGGAGATCGGCAAACAGCGCCGCCTGACGAGCCGGTGCCTGACCTACTCCTGCAGGAAGAACACATCCCATTATTACTTCTTCTATATCTTCGCTATTAATTCCAGATCTTTTCACTGTTTCCCTGACAACAATGCTTCCCAGCTTTGGAGATGAAATCGAGGAAATAGCGCCGTTAAATGAGCCGATAGGAGTTCTGCACGCAGCTGCGATCACAGTTAAATTATTTTTCTCCATTCCTCTCTTCTTCGTTTCCATTTGGTTTGTCATAAGCGTTTATAATTTCCTTCACAAGCCTGTGACGAACCACATCATCTGAGCTCATATAAACAAAGTCGATCCCGTCAATTCCTTTTAATATCGTTTGTACGCCGATCAGACCGGATTTCTGATTTGAATCAAGATCAATTTGGGTTATGTCACCTGTAATTATAGCTCGGCTGCTTATACCTAATCGCGTAAGAAACATCTTCATTTGAAGCGGTGTGGTGTTTTGGGCTTCATCTAATATCACAAATGCGTTGTTCAGTGTCCGCCCTCTCATATATGCCAGGGGAATTATTTCAATAGCCCGTCTATCGATGAGTCCACGTATTTTATCTGCCGGCATCATATCGTCCAATGCGTCATATAACGGAGCGAGATAAGGTTGGATCTTCTCGCGTAGATCACCGGGCAAAAAACCTAATTTCTCGCCTGCTTCCACAGCAGGTCGCGTAAGTATTATTTTACTCACCGCTTTGCTCTTCAGATTCGCAACTGCTATTGCAACCGCTAAATATGTTTTTCCCGTTCCGGCGGGTCCTATTGAAAGTACAATATCATTTTTTTGTGAGGATTCGTATAATTTGAGCTGTCCTTCTGAGCGGGGCTTCACAAAACCACCCTTTGTGAACAGAATTATTTGATCCAGGTCTACATCGTCAGCTTTAAATTCACCGGCATCCCCGAAAGTAATAATAGATTTCACATCGTCTTCGTACAATCCACCCGAATTATTTAATTCTAACATCATCTGAGTAATTATTTTCCTAATATCGGCAATTTCTTCCTCTTCCCCTTTTATCTTCAGCACATTCCCTCTCGCAATTATCCTCGAGTTAAAATGTTTTTCCACCACCTTAATATTCACGTCTTTAGTGCCGAGGAATAATAGCGGATCTACTCCCTTTAAAGAAATTTCAGTTTCTTTTATCAATTAGCCTTCTCCATCAAATTAATGCCATCCAAATTATCATAAAGTAACCATAGTTACAAGCACGATTAAGCTATGAAAGCTAATGATATTAAGGATGAAAAGGATAATAATTTGGAGATTTAAATCGCAAACGGGAGAGTCAAATACCATTTGTTACATATTTACAGGAGCTGTGTCCTTCTTCTTATTCTTTTTCGGTATTATCAATATCGTGTGAGGATGTACCAGGTCAGGACTCTCTAATATTGTTTTATTCGCCTCATAAATCCTTGTCCATTCAAATGGATTTGAGTATCTCTTTGCCGCTATTTTTGATAGACTCTCACCTCTGCTTACCCAATGCTCGTTAAGTGCAGGGGTCCTTGGAATAACAAAAACCTGATCTATCTCGATCACGTCGGGATTCGAGATCTGCTCTCTGTTGGCTGAATAGATCTTCAGCCATTGAAGTGGGTCATTGTAAATTTTTTCTTTCCCTGAAATATTCCAGAGATTATCTCCGCGAATAACTTTGTAAGAATCGGCTTTCCGTTCAAATTGTACTACTTTGGGCGTTTCACCGTCGGTCTTCACTTCAGCTAGGTCTTCTTCACCAATTGTATCAACTTCATCTTTATTCGCAGAAGCCAAACTTTCATCATCGGCATCAGTCGAAACAAGTGTTTCATTCTCTTGAGAAGGTTCCGGTATTACTGTTCTGTAGCCGGAAAGCATATTATCTATATCGCTGAGGAGATTACGGTTTTGCTCTAATGCAGCGAGATCGTCTTCGCTGAGAGTTTCAAGCCGCAGCTCAATATCTTCCAACAATTCCGCGTCTCCCAACAGTTCTTCTTCAGATAAATTCTGGAGATTTGCCACGTCCGATTCCAATTTCTTTAGCATATCCATATATTCTCGGATCTCCTCATCAGAAGAGGTTCTCAATCCAAGAATAGCTTGTCGCTCGAGCGAAATTGTCATATCCAGATCGGCGATCTGTTTTTTCAAGGATTCAATATCTCCATTAAGCCGTGAAGATTCGGAGTTTGCCGAAGTTTCTCTCGATTGCCAGCGCTCTAATTCCGCCTGATAATCGGCAGGAGAAAGAGTCGATGCATCTTGAGCGTAAATCTGCCCTGTAGAAAATATCATGCTGCTTAACAGCAATCCGCCGGTTAAGATCATTTTAATATTCATTTATTTATCTCCTCCGTTCTCACTTTCCTCGATTTTACTCGTATCCGCTTCCGTATCATCTATATTCAAATTCTGAATCTTTCGAAATTTTTCCATCAGGACTTCTTTTTCTTCTAATAGCTTCTTCAAATCCGATCTCTTCGCTGCTAAATCTTGATTCAAAGATCTTTTTTCTTGTTTCTGACTCTGCACTTCCTTTTCTGCTGATAATGCCGCAGCTTTCGTCTCTTCTAATTCTTTTAATTGTTCAGCAGTCAACCCGCCACCACCACCGCATGATGCGATAAGCAATGCCGCTGTCAGCATTAATACGCTGAATCTTAGTTTCTTTCCTTTGCTCTCTTTTTCTTTTACAGTAATCATCCGTTTATCTCTATTTTTGTATTCATTTATTATTTTCTTTATATCTAATATTAACAATAACTTATATTAGTTAACATTCATTCAACAACAGATTATACGTCCCATTATTGCTTAGGTTCCAACTTAATTCCAAGTTCTTTCAATTGCTGTTCTGACACTTCCGATGGGGCTTTTTCCATAAGCGCCGATGCGCTTGCCGTTTTCGGAAATGCAATTACGTCTCTAATGGAATTCTTCCGTAACATGGTCGCAACAATGCGGTCCAATCCAAGCGCAATACCACCGTGTGGAGGTGCTCCGTATGAAAGCGCTTTAAGCAGAAATCCAAACTTTTCATCAGCTTCCTTCTGATCGATCCCGAGAGCTTTAAATACTCTCGTTTGCACATCTTTTGAATGAATTCTGATACTTCCTCCACCCAATTCGCTGCCGTTAAACACCATATCATATGCTTTAGCCTTTATTCGCAGCGGCTCTGATTCAAGATACTCCAGATCTTCGGTTTGGGGCGAAGTGAACGGATGATGCATTGCAGTATGCTTTCCCGTATCCTCATCAAATTCGAACATGGGAAAATCGGTTACCCAGAGTGGAGAAAAATCATCCGGGTTAGATAATTCAAGTTTTTTACTGATTTCAAGCCGTAATGCCCCCAACCCGTTCAACACAATTTCTCTTCTATCAGCTGCGAAGAATATAACATCACCATCTTCAGCGCCGACCTCTTTTATCAACGCGCTCTGTTCATTTTCCGGGAAATGTTTGCTCACACCGCCAGTCAATCCGCCATTTTCCACTTTTGCCCAGGAAAGTCCTTTTAGCCCGAAAATCTTGACAAATTCGGTCAATTCATCAATTATTTTCCTGCTGAAACTCCCCTTTGCCGGGGCGGATATGCAGGACACGATCCCCCCGTTTGCAACAGCATCCTTAAATATTTGAAAATCGCTGTCTGCAGCACGTCCGGAAACAGCTGTCAACTCCATGCCGAACCTCATATCAGGTTTATCTGAGCCAAATCTCTTCATCGCATCATCATAGGTTAGACGGGGAAACGGCAGAGGAAGTTCTACATCTATCACCTCTTTGAAAACAGTTGCCATAAGTTCTTCAGCCATTTCCTGTACATGGCGTTCTTCCACAAACGACATTTCGATATCAATTTGTGTGTGCTCGGGTTGCCTGTCCGCGCGAAGATCCTCATCCCTGAACGCTTTCACTATCTGAAAATATTTATCGAATCCCGAGACCATCAATATTTGTTTATAGATCTGCGGCGATTGGGGCAGTGCGTAAAACTTTCCTTTACTTATCCGGCTGGGAACGAGAAAATCGCGGGCGCCTTCGGGAGTTGACTTAGTGAGAACAGGAGTCTCAATCTCTATAAACCCCTTTTCTGACATAAATTTTCGTACGGATTGATAAAATTCGTGCCTTGTGATAATAGCGTCACGCATATTCTTGCGTCGCAGATCCAAATATCTGTACTCAAGACGGAGGTCTTCGGAAGCTTCCACCTCTTCCTTAATTTCAAAGGGCGGAGTTTCCGCTTCGCTTAAAATTTCAAGAGATTCTGCCGTAACTTCGATCGCTCCGGTATCAAGGTCAGGATTCACCGTTCCTTCAGGTCGCTCACCAACCTTGCCGGTTATTTTCAGCACGTCTTCCACAGAGAGTTTTTCCGCCAGATTAAATAGATCATCAGCCATCTGAGGATTAAATACAACCTGCGTGAGACCGTACCTGTCCCTCAGGTCAACGAAAATTAGTCCGCCATGGTCACGCCTTCGCCTGACCCATCCCATCAGCGTAACTTCACTTCCCGAATCGTCCTTGCGCAGCTCACCGCAGAAGTGAGTCCGCATCCCTTTATACTGGTTTTTCATAAAACTTTATCAAATTCCATTTTATTATAAGATTGAAATATACTAAATGAGGAAGAATAATCGTATAACTTATTATTCGAATGATACTTTCAGAGATATGTAGATATTTAGAAGCTTTTATTTCTTGGCGGAAATTTTCAGTC
>CBDUTM010000145.1:0-5217 GCA_965369985.1 uncultured bacterium
CCGGGTTATTCATAACAAAATCTTTTAAGGAATTTTCTAGATCATTTCTCCGCAATAAATTTGTCATCGTAGTGGATTCTCCACCGGGTATGATCAATCCATCAACATCGGAGAAATCTGAAGATGTTCTAACGAGTTTCGTTGCAACTCCAATAGATTTGAGAGCGGTTATATGCTTCTCATAATCTCCCTGAAGCGCAAGCACTCCTATCGACTTCATATTTACCATCCACGCTCCTGAAGTAATTGTCCTTCCGGTATTTCCGAAATATCCAATCCTTTCATCGCGTCGAGGAGACCTTCTGAAACTTTAGCAAGAACTTCAGGGTCATCCCAATGCGTAGTCGCCTCCACAATAGCTTTTGCTCTTGCCGGCGGATCTTCCGATTTAAAAATTCCGGATCCAACGAACACCGCTTCAGCGCCGAGTTGTATCATCAGCGAAGAATCTGCCGGAGTTGCTATTCCGCCCGCTGCAAAATTTGGTACAGGTAATTTACCTAATTTAGCGGTCTGTTTTACCAGTTCGTAAGGTGCGCCCAGTCTTTTTGATTCCGCCATTAATTCTTCTTCTGACATTACCGTTAACGCCCTAATTTCACCCATCACCGAACGCATATGCCTTACAGCTTCGACGATATTACCCGAGCCTGCTTCGCCTTTGGTGCGGATCATAGCAGCGCCTTCGCCAATTCGTCTCAAAGCCTCACCCAGATTTCTGCAACCGCATACAAAAGGGATTTTGAATTTTAATTTATCAATGTGATGATTCTCGTCAGCGGGAGTCAATACTTCCGACTCGTCAATGAAATCAACATTCAGGGCCTCAAGAATTTGCGCCTCCGCAAAATGGCCTATTCTGCACTTCGCCATTACCGGTATGCTGACTTTTTCCTGTATCTCTCTGATCATCTTAGGATTCGACATCCTTGCGATCCCGCCATCCTCTCGAATATCAGCCGGAATACGCTCAAGAGCCATCACTGCAGTCGCTCCCGCATCTTCTGCTATTTGTGCCTGATCGGCGTTGGTGACGTCCATTATTACGCCGCCTTTTAACATCTCTGCGAGCCCTACTTTAACTTCATATGTACCTTTTTCCATTTGCATAAATCCTTAAGATTTCAAACCGGTTCCGGTTCTGTTTTCATATTCACGGAAATTTCGCTAAGTTTTGATATTACTTTCTGTATAAGCTGATCGGGAGTTGAAGCTCCTGCCGAGACACCCACTGTTTCTTTGCCCTCAAACCATTCTTCAACCAGATCATCAGCTGTCTGAACCTGATGAGTGTCGGTATTTAATTTTTTTGATATAGATGTTAGTCGTTTGGTGTTAGCGCTTGTATAAGATCCGATAATTATCATAATATCGTTCTTAGCTGCCAGATCTTTAATAGCCTCCTGATTCCGTGTAGTCGGAAAACAGATAGTATTTATAAATCTAAAATCCGTTGCCTTCGTTATAAGTATATTAATTATTTCCTGAACGTTTTCAATTGTTTGAGTCGACTGGGAAACAACTCCTACCTTCTTCATTTTCCTGAGAGACATTGCCTCTTCAGGTTTACTTAATATAGTAGAGTTTTCAACTTGAGATGAAATTCCGATGACTTCATCATGGCCGTGATCTCCGATTATAAATATTTGCCTACCCTCTTTTTCAAGATCTTTTACTTCTTCATGAATCTGTGTTACGAGAGGACAAGTGGCGTCAATGATATTTAGCTCCATCTTCCTGGCATTATCCCATACTTCTGTGGAAGTTCCATGTGCGCGAAAGAGCACAGGGGCATCTTTAACATCAGTCAGTTTATCAACTACAACTACTCCCGATTCATCCAAATGTTTTACAACATGCTCGTTATGCACGATATCTCCAAGCATGTAAACATTACCATAATCAGAGGCGCTTTCATGTGCCATTTTAACGGCATCTCTCACTCCGAAGCAAAATCCGGAACCTCTCGCAAGTGTAACTTTCAATATACCTCTCGTCCTTTCTGAATAAATTCAGCCTAATACACTGATTTTTATTATTTTATCACTGAACAATATTATCCATTATGAATATAAACAGAAATTGAGGAATTCTCAACTATTTTTGACAGGAAACACCGAGATTGGAAAACTGTTAAAAATTCACTGTTTCTTTTACTAGCCGCATATTCGGGACATTGCGTAGAAAATTCTGTGATCATTACCGGTAGATCACTGTGAACTAAAATTCCCACCTGATATTCATACTTTCTAAAGTTTTGCGGGAGTTATACCCTTTTGACCCTGATATTTGCCTTTTTTATCAGCATAAGACGTTGTGGGACCATCATCAGATTGAAAAAACAGTACCTGAGCTATTCCTTCATTGGCATATATTTTTGCCGGTAGAGGAGTAGTATTCGAAATCTCCAAAGTTACGTATCCTTCCCATTCAGGTTCAAAAGGGGTAACATTCGTAATTATGCCGCACCGTGCATAGGTTGATTTTCCGAGACATATGGCTATGACGTCACGAGGAATTCTGAAGTACTCCACCGAGCGACCGAGAGCGAAACTATTCGGCGGGATGATGCAAACGTCACCTTTAAAATCTACAAATGAATTATCATCGAAATTCTTAGGATCTACCATTGCGTTATTAACATTGGTGAAAATTTTAAATTCGTCTGATACTCTCAGATCGTATCCGTACGATGAGATCCCGTATGATATCACTCCGTCGCTAACTTGTGAATTTTCAATCGGTTCTATCATTCCATGTTCCCTTGCCATCATTTCAATCCATTTATCAGGTCTTACTGACATTGATCTCCCCTTAAATTAAGAGTTATTATTTGTCGAAGACATTATATCCTCGGCTTCTTTCAGCATCTCGGGTATTATTTCTTTATAACCCTTTTCCACTCTTGCGCCGGATGCATATTTGTGCCCGCCGCCGCCCATTCTGCGTGCAAATTCATTAGAATCGAAATCATCTTTAGAACGAAAACTCAGTTTAGTAATATCATCCGAAATTTCAATTAATACAACGCTGGCTTTTACACCTTTGATATTTCTAAGGTAATCTGTGAATCCTTCCATTTCTTTTGGTTTGGCTTTCGCCCTTCCAAGCATCTGCTTGTCGACTGCACACCATGCAAATTTTCCGTCCAATGCATACTGAATTTTGTTCATCGCCTCAGCTTGGATGCTTACACGTTCAGGAGGAATTTCACCGTAAACTGATGCCCAAATAGTTTCAGGATCAACTCCGATTCCAATCATTTTAGCGGCGATCCTGTGTGACTTTTCATTTGTATTATTAAAACGGAACGAACCTGTATCAGACATAACAGCGCTATATATCCCTTTTGCCATCGGCAGAGTTATTTCAGCGCCTAACTCTTCCAGCAGATCGAATATCAGTTCGCCGGTAGCAGATGCTGAAGTATCAATAAAATAATGGTCAAATTTGTCATCCTCTTTCGGGTGATGATCGATGCAAACAGTGGGAATTTCATTATAAGTGATGAGCTGACCCACCTCTTTCAAGCGAGCATAATTACCTATATCCAGTACAAATGCTGCATCAAATTCCTTGAATATATTTGTAGATTTATCCTCGTCAAAATGTTCAATTTCATTATTTGCGACAAGGTAATTGAAATTATCAGGTAGTGGTGAACAATTAATGATATGCGGTTCTTTGCCTATTGATTTGAGGTAATGATATAGCGCGACTTCTGAACCTACTCCATCACCATCCGGACCAACATGAGTGGTAAGCAGGAAACGATTACCATTTTCAATTACCGTTTTAACGGCTTCAAATTCCCTAATTGGGTTATCTGTCAATCCTGAATGCCCCTTACGGGTTAACCGTTATCACTGTCGAAATTATTAAATAACTCCGGCAAGTTCCTGCAGTAATCGCCAATTTTGTAACCTGTCATCATTAGCTGCCATCAGCGCCTCTGAAGGTTTTCCATCTTTATCAAATTGTTTCGAGAATCTTCCTTCAGTCCGAGCAAAGTGGACAAAATCTATTACTTCGCCCGTTTTCGGATTCTTATACCAATCATCCTTGATAGCAGGATTACTGGCAAGACTCAATCTGTCGCTGAGTTTACCTTCAATGCGGGGATCATGCACAAACAGCGGAAATGCCCGGCTGTTAACCGCCAGCTTCGCCTGATGACCTGCCATATCGTCCGCCACCCCATGTTCAGGTTGGCACGTAGTAAATGTATTTATTATAGCCGGTCCTGGATATTCGTTAGCAGCCATTATCGTTTTATAAAAATGATTGGTATGCGCAGCCGTCGTCTGACCTACATAAACATTTGGATGCATCATTGCGATATTTCCGATCTCTTTCCGTCTTTCCGTTTTGCCTTTGATCGCTTTTCCGTGAGCAGACATTTTCGCTTCCTGACTCAAATAAGTACCTGTTGAAGCCTGTCCTCCTGTATTCGAATAAACCTGAGTATCAAGTATCAAAACATTGATATTCATGCCGGAAGCCATCATTCTGCTTAATGCCTGAAAACCTATGTCAAGCATAGCTCCGTCGCCGCCGATAACCCACAATTTCTTGTCTGTCCACCCCCTTTGATCCCACATGGCACGAACGCCCATAGCGTCTGCTGCTCCATTTTCGAACAATGAATTTGTCCAGGGTACCAAAAACGGATTGTATGGATATGTTGAACCATAAACCGTGTTACATCCTGTTGATGCTACCAGACCAATAGATTCCTTGCCATACACGAATCCGGTGGCAGCCAACATCATCCGAAGGACTGTCGCTTCTCCGCAGCCCATACATGAACCTGCTCCACCAACATAAAGCAGACTTTCGTCGGCCAGCATCATATCCGGGAGGATTTTTTCATTAACAAATTCAGGTTTGGTAGCCGGTAGATCTTGATAGACTTTAAAGCCTTCTGAATATTCTACCATATTTTCATCGTTCTTGAATATCATTTTTAGCGCGCCATGGTCACCGCAAACTTCAACACATTCCGCACACCCTTTACATTTCGTAGGATCGATAAAAATCCCGAAAACGCCAGGGTCCTGTCCTTTTTTCTCGTATACGTTGTAATATTTATTTGTTTCTGTAAACTGGTCTCGTACCCATTTCTGAATATTTTTATTTTCCACACCATCAGTTGCCGCTTCGAGCTCTTTCGGTCTGATCACTTTTCCGAGAATCGCCGTATCAGGACATTCCGTC
>CBDUTM010000146.1:0-5216 GCA_965369985.1 uncultured bacterium
GATGTGACTGATGTTCTCCTAATGGACGTGACACCTCTATCTCTCGGGATCGAAACTCTTGGCGGAGTATTCACCAAATTAATTGATAAAAACACGACTATCCCCACCAAAAAATCTGAAGTTTTCTCTACTGCTGCGGAGAATCAGACAAGCGTCGAAATTCATGTCCTGCAGGGAGAAAGGGACATGGCAGTTAATAATCGGACAATAGGCAGATTTCATCTGGAGGGAATACCACCTGCGGCAAGAGGCATTCCCCAGATAGAGGTCGAGTTCGATATTGATGCCAATGGAATTTTACATGTTGCTGCGAAAGACAAAGCATCCGGTAAAGAACAGAGTATTCGGATAGAAGCATCAAGCGGTCTTTCGGACGCCGAAATTGAAAATATGGTCAATGATGCTAAAGAACACGAATCAGACGACAAAGAAAAACGAGAAGATATTGATCTAAGAAATTCGGCGGATCAGTTAATATATCAGACGGAAAAAAATATCAAAGAAATGGAAGCTAAGCTGGATGACGACTCAAAGGCTAAATTGGAAGCCGGACAAGGCAGATTGAAAAAAGCTTTGGAAGGAACAGATATTGAAGAAATCAGGTCCGCATCAGATGACTTAAACTCCCTTTGGAGCGACATATCTGCCAAATTATATGATCAGTATAAGGAAGAAGAGGCTACATCAGGAGAAGATGAAACCGAGAAAGCGGATGTCAGTCAGAACGATGAAGAAGTTGAAGAAGCTGATTTTGAGGAGGTAGACCCAAAAAACTGATATAATTCCGCAACTTTTTGGTATTAAATGAGTTAAATGGCGAGGGAGAGCAATCCCTCGCCATTATTGTTGGGAGGAAATAGGCATTATGAATAAAGGGTTTAATACTTGCGAAAACAAAGGATTATAGGTAATTTGTTTAAAATGGCAGATTATGTCAAATAAAAGATGAAAAAGCATCTTAAATTATTTTTTACATCGCTGAGCCTCGTTCTTATAGTGGGTTTGATAGGATTGCTGTTTTTTATATTTCAGCCGAATCTGTATCGCAATCAAATCGAATCAACGTTAAACGAGGAATTCGCGTTTAAGCGTGGATCACAATTTTACATTGAAAAAGTGTCAGGCAACCTTTTAAGCGGATTTGAAATTCAGAATATAAGTTATGCTGATTCTTCCAAATCTCTTGAAATATTCACCGAAACTTTAAGACTCAAATATAGTATCAGAGATCTGCTAAGAGGTAATTTCACACTAAAAGAGATGAGACTTATCAATCCATACATTTATTTTAAGCAGATAAAACAAAAAGCTAAAAAGATCGAGGCGGATTCAACGCGGAGCCCCGGTCCAAAAATAAGTATATCTTCTTTTATAATCGAAAATGGATCGTTGGAAATTGAAGAAGGAAAATATTCTTATCTTGTTGAAGAATTAAATCTTAACGGCTCATTCCTCATGATAGAAAATAATATTGAGGTGAAAGTGAAAAGTGGTGGTGTCATTTATCCTTCACGGAAATTGGAGTTAGAAGGCTTATCGGGAACAATTGCGCATACGGAGGAAGGATGGAAGTATGATTCAATTCAGTTTACTGCCTTAAACTGTGATGTGATTGCCAGCGGCTGGATGGTGACAAGCCCTAAACTACAAATGGGATTTGACATAGCGGCGGATATAAACTCATTCGATAAAATATTTGAATTCCTTGGACAAGATGCGAAGCTCGATGGAAAAGTTTCTATAGTTGGAAACGCCGGTGGATCGCTTTCGGATTTTGGTTTTAACTTTTCGGCTTACGGAGAAACTGAAGGAAGAACATTTGATGAATTCAACTTTTCCGGTGGATACAGTGGTGAAGAGCTGGAGTTAGTCAGTTTTGATGGAATGATCTCTAAAGCTAGTCTAAGTGGGAATGGAAAGGTCACAAGGAAAGGAAAATTCAGCGGGTCTCTAAGTTTTAAGGATTTTGACATCAATGATCTGAAATTTGCTGATATCGAGAGTGATATAAACGGTGAAATCACGTTCAGCGGTTCGGGCTATACGCCTGAAACACTTGTGATGGAAGGTGACCTCAATATATATAATTCTGAGATCAAAAATATTCATATTGAAGAATCATCAAGTACATTTTCAATTGCGGAGGAGAACATAAATCTTAAGAAATTACTGATTCGTCTCACAGAATCTGAATTTGAGGCAATTGGAAATCTCGGATTTAACGGAATAATTAATTCTGATATAAAAGCGTCAACCATAAGTTTGGAAGAATTTTCGAATCTATTTAAGCTGAGTGGTCTTAGCGGAGATATGTCGGCCAACCTAACGCTGACAGGAAAACTAAATGATTTGAATCTAGCAGGTGATTTTGATATCAGTAATCTTTACGGAAAAAATATCACATTCGAATCAACACAGGGGATATTCGTTCTAAATAACATCAGTAGCGATTTGGGCGGAAGCGGGTTCTTTCATCTTCAGGGGGGAAAATTAGGAAAAATCAAGATCTCCTCATTGGATGTCTCTACAGATTTAAATGATGGAAAACTCTCTATCAGCAATTTCAACGCAGTGAATTCGGATGATTACATGAAATTTACCGGATGGGTAAATCAAGACGGACAATTTGAAATTGATTCCCTATCCGGCGAATTCAGGGGATACAAGATCAGTAGTGATGAATCGATTCTTGGCTCAAGAGAGGGAGACATATTCAATGTTGGACCTGTAGTTTTAAATTTGATGGGCGGCAGTATAGATTTTTCGGCTGAATGGGATAAGTATTCCGGCAGTATGGCGAGTTCAATTTTACTCAAAACAATAGATTTAAAATCAATTTCAGATATTATTGATTATCAGAAGGGATTTAGTGGAAGGGTGAGTGGAGCAATTACCCTGTCAAATACGATAAACTATCCGTCTATTAAGGGATTGCTGATAATCAATAAGGCAACTCATGGTGAGAATTATTTCGAAGATGTAACGGCAGATTTTATCTATGAAAATAATATTTTAAGAATCGATAAATTGAATCTTAGCAATAAAAATGATTCCTGGATAAATATATCCGGCATTTTAAATATGGATTATGACAAGATTAAAAATGATCAAGCGCCATTCTCGGGTGATGGAAAAGTAAGTTTTGACCTTGCGTTGAACAACGTAAATCTTTCCAATTTTAAAAGCATAAATCCGTTTAAGGAAGATATTGGCGGGATTGCAACAGGAAATGTAAAAGTGTCTAATACATTCCTGCAGCCGGAAATGGAATTTGAAGTGAATATAAAAAATGGGTGGTACGATCGTATCACATTCGCCGAATTTCATGGAGACGGCATATATAAAAATTTAAAGTTAGAATTAAACGGGCTTAAAGCCAGTACCGAAAACGGAGCATATTCCGCTTATGGGCAAATTCCCTTAAATCTCGCAATGTGGAAAATAAAAGGAAGAAAGCTCGAAGGACCATTGACGATTAACGCTACAGGAAAAAGTCGGGACTTACATTTTTTGAGCCCGTATTTTACTGAAATTGATAAAATAACGGGCGAATTCGATATGGAGTTTTCTCTTTCAGGTACTTTTAAGACTCCGATTCGTGATGCTCGCATTATTATTAAAAACGGTTCTGTGATCACTAATCTAACTCAAAACTCACCGTCCGACATAGTTGCCGAATTAGTGATTGAGAAAAATATGGGAAGAATAATTTCTATGTCCGGAGAAATGAAAGGCAAGAAAAAAGGTTTTATGGACAAAGTATTCAATAAGACGGCCGGATTATTTTCCGGATTAGGCGGAATATTCGGTAAAGGCGAAGAAACCGGCAATCCAAGGCATTTCATAGTCGAGGGTGAGATGGATTTCACTTCATTTTTCCGACCAATTCTGAATCTCACAGCAAGAGGTGAGCAATTATATGTTCTCAGCATTCTTGGTGAGGTTGAAGGAATCACGGACATGGATGTTACTATTACCGGGCAAGATACAATTGAATTTGCAGGTGAGTTAGTGCCTGATATCGTCACAATCAGAACTGAATTTGTGGAAGAAGTTGAAGAAATCGTAATTGAGGAATCAGTACCTTACCTTGTTTACAATGTCCATGTAGATATACCGGACCAGTTTTATCTGAAAAACAGTCAGGCTGACATTGAATTCAGTGGTGATATATGGATAATTAAACGACCGAAAGAAGAGTATAACTTTTCAGGTAATCTATTCTCTCTAACCGGAAAATTTTATTATATCAATGACATTTTCGATATTGAAAGAGCTAATATCGGATTCGACCCCTACGAGTTCAATCCGACATTTGATATTCTTGCGACCACAAATATTGCAGATGAAGATATCAGTATTGAGATGGGTGGCACACTTGAGAAACCTACGTACAGCTTTGAGTCTGAAAGCAATTACAGCGAAAGCGATATAATCAGTTTAATCAATTTCAAGCAACCAGGGGGCCGTGTTAACAGAACAGGGATCACAAGTGGCGCAACATTATTGGCATCAAGTTATCTGACAAAAAGTTTTGAAACACTTGGTGGGCAATTGTCAGGATTTGATATATTTGATGTCCAGGCGGAACCGGGTGATCTTCAAAATGCAGAGATATTAGTCGGGCGGCGGATCTCAAGAAGTTTCATTCTCACTTATCAGGGAGGATTATCGAGTTTTAATATTTCCCCGCAGTTTGGTTTGGAGTATAAAATAAATCAAAAAAGTTCCCTTGCAGGCGATGTAGATACCGACGGGCTACTGCATGTTAATTATAAATTTAGGCTTCAATATTAAAGTGGAACTGCTAAATCAAAATATAGATCGTTTTTTAAGGAAAGCTCTCTTGCTTATGGGGGTATTACTTCTGACAATCTTGCCACTTTTCATATCTACGGAAGTGGTGAATGCTCAGGGATTGCTTCGCGTCAAAGAAATAATAATTCAGGGAAACGAAAAATATTCCAACGGCAAGATCAAAGGAGAGATGAGCCTGAAGTCGCCGAGATTCCCTTCAATCTTTAGAAAGGGTTCGGAATTCAATGCAAGGATCTTGAGACTTGACAGGACTTCTATTCGAAAATTTTACGAGAGTAATGGATATATTTATGCTGAAATCACTGACTCTGTTGAGATAGTTGATCGTAAAGATATTATTATCCATTTGAATATCAAAGAAGGCAAACAGATCAAGATCTCAGAAATAAATATAAGGG
>CBDUTM010000147.1:0-5214 GCA_965369985.1 uncultured bacterium
ATAATCGGGTTTCTGTTCGGTAATAGCCCGAAGTTAGCCGGCGCTATCGCTATGTTGATAGTTGGAATCGTTATCGGCAAAGCAGTTAATATCGATTTAGATTTCAGTAACGGTTTACTGATAACTGATTTTACCGCTGTTCAAAGCAGCGATATATCTGTCGATCTACTCGGTACAAAAGGATTAGAAATTGCGGATTTGAATATTTACGAATATGATTCTAAATCAGGCGAGATAACTCTAACCATCGATGCGGTTTCCAGTATGGGTATAAAGGGTAATATTAAAAATCCGAAAATTCAGAAACTATTGGCAGCGGCTCTTCAAAGTGATCTTGGTCCCTCCATTCGCCTAAAAACCGTTAATCTTTTACGAGCGAATAGAAATGAAAAGAAAATAAATGAAGCACTGATCTATGCTTTGAAAAACGACGCTAATCCGGGTGTGAGACTCAAAGCAGCAGAAACGCTCACTGTCGCCAATTTAGACCGGGCGGTTATGGAAGCGTTCTTGCAAGTGTTATCACGAGATGTGAATAGCGGTGTACGTATGCAGGCAATACAAGCATTAAAAAAATTCAATGACAAAGAAGTTACTGATATGCTTAAAGATAAAATGGTCTCAGATGAGAATGAATATATTAGATTTCTAATTAGAGAGCACTTTTCTGATAAAGAAACAGATAAAACAGAGCGTGAGATCTAGTCGCTCAGGAGAATTAAAATGAAGAATCTACTTAAAATAATATTACCGTTAATTCTCGGTATTGCACTCATTCCCGAAATAGCATTCTCGCAGGAAAGAGGCGAAATTTTTCGGGAATCAGGAGAATATATAGAGCGGATCGACAAGACTATTAAAGTTAAAGAAGGCGGAGAGCTTATAGTCAAATCCGACGAAGGCCCGATCTATGTTGATTCTTGGAACAAAAAAGAGGTCAGAGTGGTTGTCATTAAACGCGCTGACGTGGGAAGAGAATCAGAAGCACGGAAATATTTTGAGGATATTAAGATATGGATCGATAAAAATGGAAATAATGTAATCGTTAAAGGCGAAACTCCCTGGGGCAGACGCGGCAGAAGAAGACCCCGGATTGAGATTGAAATCACGGTTCCGTATAAGTATAATGTCAATTTACTTACAGAAGGCGGAAGTCTCAATATAGGAGATTTAGAAGGCAACGTTGAAGGAGAAACCGATGGCGGAAGCATTAAAGTCGGTCAGATAAAGAACGGAAACGTGAACATCTCCACTGCCGGCGGAAGTATTAAGATCAATGAAGTTGATAAAGGCAATGTGGAGGCGGAAACAGCCGGCGGAAGCATTAAAGTCGGTGATGTAAACGGAAATTTGAATGTCAATACTTCAGGCGGAAGCATTAAACTCGGAAAGATCACCGTCAGAGCAGTTGCTCAGACTTCCGGGGGAAGTATTAAGGTCGAAGAATCTGGAGTAGACCTGGAACTATCCACCTCAGGAGGTAGCATCAGTGTCGATATGGCGAACGGTCCCATTGACGTTGAGACTTCCGGCGGAAGCATATCTATCGGCGATACGAAAGGTGACATTAAAGCAAGTACCGCAGGGGGAAGTATCCGTATCGGACTGGCAGGAGGAAAGGTTGAGGCGGAAACTGCCGGCGGTAGCATCGGTGTTGATGGTTCCAAAGGTCCGGTTGAAGTGGAAACCGCGGGTGGAAGCATCGAAGTATTGGATGCTCACGGATATATCGAGGCAGAAACTGCCGGCGGCGATATTGAAGCTGAAATGGTTGTTTCTAATAAGAATACCGATACTCATGTAAATCTTGAAACAGCGGGCGGTGACATAACGCTGTACTTACCGTCAAACCTCCAGGCAACATTTGATGTTCGGCTGGAAATTACCCGAAGAGCCTGGAGAGATTATAAGATCTACTCGGACTTTCCCATCAGTATTGATGATGGCGGTGACGATGACGACTGGAGAGGTCGTAGAGTCCTGATCGGTAAGGGCGATATTAACGGCGGTGGTGATGTTATACGGTTGGAAACCACCAACGGAGATATCCGCATAAAGAAACTTAGATAACTTCCTCATTTGATTCTGTGCGGGTTAGGGCTTGCCCTGACCGCACTAATTAGATCATAATAAACGCCCGGATATTTCCGGGCGTTTACTTCTAATAGCCTTCTGACTTATTACTTAATTCCATATCTGAGTTCAAAGATCGGCCTGCTACTCTAAAACGCTTCCTTATATCCTAATACATATACTTTTGAATATCCCATTGTCGTTATGAATTCTAAAGATCTATACCACAAACTGATTCCGAAATTAACTCTTCGAACCTTAGGATTGTCTTTTTCTTCTATGCTTCTGCCAACCCTAAAGGCAATATTTCTATCGGGTACTTTTAATTACAGCCCAATATGATAAGTTGCATCTCGGGCATCCCAACCTGTGAAAAATGGAGTAACCCACTTATCGAATTCATTATCATTTATTTTAAAAAATACTTTTCTTACGTCAAGGGAAGTTCTGATGATCATATGATCAGTATTTACTACTATTGTGCTCACGCCCATACGAGCAGTAGCAGGGTACGGAAAGCCACCTGTCTCAGGGGTTTCAGGACCTGCAAAAATTGAAAAATTTGATGATAAAGTTGAATTTACTCCTGCCGATATGCCGTTAAACGAGATTCCGAATGCAACGCCTGATGTATCGTTGCCCACTTCCGGATGAATATTAAGATTTTGTAGCATTAAGCCAATAGAATAAGAATTTGAGCTTTGCTCTAGCTCTAGCCCCAGCCCAAGAGTTCTAGAATTAAATCGAGATGCTCCCAATCCAACGCTCAGTTTTTTACCGAACCGCCTTCCCAATGCAAGATTTAACGAGTTACTTTTGTAATTGAAACCAGATGTAGTAAAATCTAATCCGAAAGTGGAATAGGTAACCGCTACTCCCAGATTTTCTGTAATTTTCCATAATCTACCTATAAAAATAGATTGATCCTGTTTTATGCCAAACGGTTCTGTCCAATCAAAACGTGTAAATCTTTGAATATTCATAAGAAACTGGTGTTTATATTTTGAATGAGCAACACCCGCAGGATTATAGTATGTGGCATAAGGATCAGTGAATGTCGCCGTATAAGAATCGCCTAAACTTCCCGGTGATGCCCCCGGCTGAAGTAAGGCTTCAAAATTGGAAAACTGTCCCAAAGCAACTGAATTAGCTCCAATTATGATTAGCGATATCGAGAGCAGTAATAATCTCAGTGATATTATCATTTCAATAAATTCCTATTCTTCATTTTTACAAAATCGTACCGAAACTATAAATACTTTAGAACACCGGCTTGATACATTTGAAATCTAATATTTGAATAAAGTAGAACTCCAAGCAATTATGCACTTAATTACATAATTGTCAAGCGCTAAAAAATAGCGATTCGTTCTATAAACGAAAAAAAACTTTCTAAATAGAACGTTCGGGTGGAATAAATATTTAGTGTAGAAGTGTTAGGCTACTGTGTTTATCTCAGTGCTCTGTAATTTCCTCGCGTATCAATCTTTTATTCTTCGCAGATCCAAGTCTTGAAAATCAAAACTAAAATCAATATTAGGAGAGATGCCTTTCATTCTTATCGATTGTGCCTTTCCTTCCTCGTCAAGGGTGAAAATAGCAAACGCATCGGCGTTCATTGCCTGATATTCCCATTTAATGGCAAACGCATTTGCTTTGTAATAAGACATGGGACCATTGAGTATTGGAGAGCGATGTGATTTGATCCACAGCTGGTCAGACTTCATGAACACTTCTACTTTCCCAAACCAGTTATCTTCATAAACTCCAATATAGTCTGATATATTGATGTGATCGTTATTAGCAGACTTTACCGTCTCCCAGACTTCCGCACTTACGGATTCTCCTTTATTGAGCCATTTATTGAGAGCCACCAATAACGTATCCGTCCATCCATAATCATCTAATTTTAAGTAACTGTCAACAATGGTATTAGTAACAGCACGATGCAAATACCCACCACCCTCTTGTGTATTTGTCAGAATGACCACACCTAAGTTTATATCCGGAATCATTGTGGTTCTGGACAGCATTCCGGGTAAAACGCCACCATGAGATACTTTCATCTTTCCATTAATATCAGTTAAACCCCAACCTAATCCATAACCCGCAAAATGTGAATTATAACGCGGGGAACGATTTACGTTCGTTACCGTCTGAATTTTCCACATCTCTCGTTGGCTTGCTACAGAAAAAAGTTCTTTTTTGAGATTTTTGCCGTATTTACCCTTATTTAGATGAACCATCATCCAACGAGATAGATCTTCTACACTGGAATAGACTCCGCCGGCAGCGCCGTTGATTTGTGCCATCCCTATATTCCCTTCGATCATTTTTATACTACCTCTATCTATTAAATGTGGATATGCCAAATTACGCTTATCTTTCATTTCAGCTAATCTGCCATACGTGTTTTTCATCTTTAATGGATCGAATATCCGGTTTTTTACAAAATCCTCCCACGTTTCGCCGGTTATCCTGGCAATTATATCTCCGGATACAAGATAAAGAAGATTGTCGTAATCATATTTTGTTCTAAAGGCAGATTGAGGTTCAAAATGCTGAAAACTGGAGAGCACATCTTCTAAGGTAAAATCGCTTCCACTCGGGAAAACCATTAAATCTCCGGCACCAAGTCCAAGCCCGCTTCGATGCGTCAATAAATCCTTTATATTGAAATTTTGTGTTACATAATCGTCATACATTTTGAATTCAGGAATATGATCTATTACCTTGTCATTCCAGGACAATTTTCCTTCATCCACAAGAATTGCTAATGCCGTTGTTGTAAAAGCTTTACTATTTGAGGCGATGGCAAATTGTGTTCGTTCGTTAACCTTCTTTTTGGATTTTACTGATCTAACTCCATAACCCCTTTTATGAATTACTTTTCCGTCTTTCACAACTGCGATCGCAACACCTGCAACCGTAAATTTCTCCATCGCATTTTCCACTAGCTTATCAATCTGTTTGGAAGAAATTTGTGGATAAGCAGCACTATTTCCCAAAAAGATTAGTAGAACCAGAAGGAATAAAATTTGTCCTTTTTCAATTCCGGACTTAAAGAAAAATAACCTCATAAATAACTCCTCAATTACTCAACTGTTATTTAGCTACCAGTTTAATGAATCGTAGATGCTC
>CBDUTM010000148.1:0-5210 GCA_965369985.1 uncultured bacterium
GGATTGCATACATTAGAATTTGTTTCCGATCTTGAGACGATTCAGGTTGAGGTGACTGTTACAAGCGGGCAGGTCAAACATTTCAGAATCAAAATGGACACAGAAGTCAAACGACCCTTTATAAAACCATCCATCCCTGATATTCAATCTGTTATCCGTGACGGCAGTGAAGTCGTGATTAAATGGAATTTGACTCCGGAGGAAAGTACAGAAGAATACAGAGTATTAGTGAGCGACGGCGGCGTAAATTGGTCTATCGACAAGGACCTACCGGCGACGGAATCGGAACACAGAATAACGGGACTTCCGTTAGGCGTACCTCTGTTCGCCACGATCAGCGCAAAAGCAACAGACCTGGAAGTTGTGCGGACTGACCCGTCAGATTCTTATGGTATTATGATCGGTGATTCTATCCCTCCCGTATTAATCGTTGACGGATTTCATCGAATCGCAAGTTGGTCTAAACCTTCTCACAATTTTTCTCAGCTGCATGGTATGGCTATCACGGCAACGGAGCGAAATTTTGAGAGCGCAAGTAACGAAGCAATAATTGACGGAACAGTAAATTTATCGGACTACGAATCTGTTGTGTGGATATTGGGAGACGAAGGAACTGGTAACATCACATTCAGCGGGATTGAACAACAAAAGGTAATGGAATTTTTAGAGGGAGGCGGAAATTTGTTTGTCTCCGGTTCAGAGATCGGTTGGGATCTGATTGAAAATGGAAGCAGCGACGATAAGGCATTTTATTCCAATTATCTTAAAGCTGAATATGTTGCCGATGATGCAAACGATATGTATGTCTCAGCTATAGATGGAAGCATCCTCAACAACTTATCCTTTGGTTTCGGAAATGTAAGTCTTGGCGCGGCTTATGATGAAGATTTTCCTGATGTGATAAAACCGGTAGGAGGAAGCACATCACTTCTGACATATAAAAGTACCGGCTCGACAGCCGCTATCCATTATGAAGGTTCGTTTGGAAGCAGTTTTATTCCCGGCTCGATTATCTATCTTGCATTTCCATTTGAAACTATTGAGAATGAAGAAGTGAGAAAAAGTTTAATAGGATTAGCGCTCAATAGTTTTTATGGAATTTTAGATGTGTCTGATCCGATAGGGTTACCGTCAAGCATATTATTACACCAGAATTATCCAAATCCATTTAATCCAACCACTACAATTATATTTTAGCTGCCTACCGCTGAAAGGGTAAATTTGATAATATATGATGTTCTCGGCAGAGAAATTGTAAAGTTGATTTCGGATGAACGGCTGGAGGGTATAATTCGGAGAGAGTGGAACGGACGGGATTCCGGAAATAAACTCGTTTCATCAGGAATTTATATTGCAACTTTATCTACAGGAACGCATAAAGTTTCAAAAAAGATGACACTCCTAAAATGACCTCTCTAAAATAAATCTTGAAGATGGAGAAAAAATATAAGCTACGTTCCTATTGCCTTTGCATTCTTGAGTGATTAATATATGGTGCTTATACGAACAACAATAATGATGAGCAGAGTTTGGAAGAACAGATCGAAAATATTGACAATCAAGAAACAGAACAAGTTAAGCATTTAGATTCGCTTGAGATCATGATAATGGCCAATAAGGGGTACATACGCGGTCAGCTAATTCAGATTGGAAAGGTCGGACTTATCGATCCTATTATTGAGCATGCTGAAATACATTTGCGAACCTGTAAGGAATGCAGGTTAGAAGTGAAACAGCCTCGCAAGCCCATCAGCATACCAAAATCAGATTGGCTTTCATTGCTTTCGAAGTAAAAGGAAAGTCTTAGTAACACGATTTACTCTGAGATCCTTTCCGGCTGAAAACTCGCCCTGATCATCTTACTCCGAAGTAAAAGTATAACACCATGCCTCTCCTTCAAGAACAGTTTCACCATCCTGCCGGACCACACTGAATTCTATTTGTGTTACAGGTTTAGTTTCGTGAATTTTCACTATGACAGCATTCGCATTGATGCTGTCGCCGATAAAAACAGGAGCAGTAAATTTCCAATCTTGACTTAAAAAAACAGTTCCCGGACCAGGCATATCCATTGCGACGAGTGCGTGGAGTACTCCGGTCGTGAGACCGCCCTGAGCCACAAGCCTTCCAAATTTAGTATTTCGGGCGAATTCTTCGTCAAAATGAAGTGGATTATAATCGCCGGTTAATTCGGCAAATGTTTTTACGTGTTCAGCTGTGACGGTCAGAGTCCGGCTGGCTTTTTGTCCGACAGAAAGATTCATAAATTAACTCCGTATTAAAAATTAACCGGCTGCGAGAGGGAAACAGTTATTGTTCTTTGCGATTCTTCTTAATGTTATTCCATACCTTTTCAGGAGAGATGGGAAGTGAACGTACACGGGCGCCGACAGCCGCAAATACAGCGTTTGCAATTGCCGGTGCAGGACCGCTAATGGGAACTTCAGCCACTGCCTTCGCTCCATAAGGTCCTGTAGGTTCATGTGTTTCCACAAGAATAACTTCCATTTCAGGCATATCCGATGCTCTGAATATATTATAATCTTCAAATGACTTGAAAAGTGGGTTACCTTTCTCATCGAAAGGCATAAATTCCGAAAGTGCATATCCCATTCCCTGAGTAACAGCTCCTTCTACCTGTCCTTCAGCCATATGAGGATTTACGGCGACCCCGCAATCGACTGCTGCAACAAGTTTTTTGAGGCTAACTTCACCTGTTTCGATGTCAACTTCCACATCAGCAAATACCGCTGAATAGGGAGGAGGTGATTCGGGGCTGACATTATTTCCGATCGCCATTATCTGAAATTGATTTTTCTGATAGAGCGAATAAAGACATATCTGTTCGTACGTGACTATTTTTCCGTCGGGTATGCTTACTTTCCCCTCCGAACAGAGCAGTGTCTCTGATTTTGCTTCAAGCATTTCTGCCGCAACTTTTAAAATCTGTGCTTTCACTTGTTTAGCGGCGTCCAGAACAGCTCCTCCGGAGATATAGGTCGTGCTTGACGCGTAGGCTCCCGTATCAAAAGGAGTCAGATCGGTATCAGAAGTATATACAAGAATATTGTCAACAGGAACTGATAGTGTTTCAGCAGCGATTTGAGCAAGAGCCGTATCAGAACCTGTTCCGATATCTGTAGCCCCGCACAAGAGATTGAAGGATCCGTCTTCATTCATCTTTATTGAACATGCTGCCATGTCTACATTCGGGATACCCGATCCCTGAGTATTTATTGCCATACCCTTTCCGCGTAATTTTCCAAAAGACGATTCCTCAGGATTTTCATTCCATCCGATAGCTTCTGCTCCTTTTTGAATACATTCTTCTAAGCCGGATGAGCGGATGATCTGAGGGTCAGCACCTTCTCCTTCCGCCATTTCACCGGTTATGGGAAGGCTGTCACCTTTTTTGTATATATTAAGAAGACGAAACTGAATGGGATCCATATCCAGTTCCAAAGCGATCTCATCAATATGTGATTCGAGAGCAAAAATACCTTGAGGTGTGCCGTAACCTCTGAAAGCTCCTGCGATGGGCAAATTTGTGTAAACAGCTATACCGGTAAATTTTATATTAGGAATATCGTACATTGAAAACACTTTATTCCCGGTAACGGTCATAACAGTCAGCGCATGAGTTCCATACGCTCCGGTATTCTCAAGTACGTCAAGGGACATCGCCAGGATCTTACCATCTTCTGCGATAGCTGATTTTAAGTTCAGAATTTGAGGATGTCTTGTTCTTGAAGCATAGAGTTCTTCTTCTCTTGTCATCCAAAATCGAACAGGTTTTCCTGTTGCGAGAGTCAATGCTCCGCAAAGTTCTTCATTCAAAATTTCTTGCTTACCGCCAAAGCCGCCGCCAACACGAGGTTTCATAACGCGAACTTTTTTCACAGGAATATCGAGAGCTTTTGCAACTATCCGGCGAACGTGAAAGGGCACTTGAGTACTGGATCTTATAACCAACCTGTTGTCTTCATCGAGCCATGTGACACAAATGTGAGGTTCAATGGACGATTGCTGTACGTAACCTACTTCATAATTCGATTCAACGATCTTGAAGGCGTTTTCAAATACTTTTTCTACATCTCCTACGGCAGCATCAAGCTTATAAACAATATTCGATGATTTATCAAATATTCCTGTTGATTCTTCTTCATCATGGATCAGGACCGCCCCTTTTTTGGTTGCTTCCCTCGGATCAAAAACTGCCTCAAGAATTTCATATTTAACCTGGATCAAGGAACATGCTTTCTCTGCTATTTCTGCAGTTTCGGCAGCTACCGCAGCAACTCTGTCGCCAACAAAACGAACCTTTTTATCTAATATATAAGCGTCATAAGGTGAAGGCTCGGGCCAACCCTGCCCGGCGGTCGTATGAGGAATTCTTGGAAGATTTTCATGGGTCAAAACAGCATAAACGCCGTTTAGTGCTTCAGCTTTAGATGTATCAATTGATTGGATCCGAGCATGGGCATGCGGGCTTCTAAGAACTTTAGCGTGAAGCATTCCGCGCAGCTCTATATCATCGGTAAACGCTGCCGCCCCTCGAGCAATTTTTTCTGCATCTACCCGGGGAGTTACTTTTCCAACTACATTATAATCTGCTGAACTGCTCAATTAAATTATTCCTTATTTCTGATCGCTTCAACCGGCTTAACATAACCTGTGCATCTGCACAATACTCCGGAGATGGCATCCCGAACTTCTTTTTCTGATGGCTCGGGGTTTTCGGAGAGAAAATGTTGTGCAACGAGGAGTAACGCGGGAGTACAATATCCACATTGAATTGCGCCCACTTCAACGAATCGTTTTTGTAGATCTGAAAGATCGTTTCGGGTTGCCAACGCCTCAACGGTAGTAACAGCTCTGTCGTCCGCCTGCATTGTTAGAGTAATGCAAGAAAGTTTTGGTTCGCCGTCTATCAAAACGGCGCAGGAACCGCATTCGCCGGATTCACAACCGCGTTTAACGCTTAAATATCCTTCCGAACGAAGAAAATCCAACAGGGTGAGATTTGGACTGATCTCAGATGATAATATCTTCTCATTCAGAGTTATAGAAACATTCATCTGTCTTAACCTATTCGTTCCCTGATTCTATTTAAAGCTCGTTTTAGTAATACAGCAGCCATTTCTTTCTTATATGCTGAGGAAGCCCGGGCATCTGAAAGAGGCTGGAAAGTATCCAAAATAGAATCGGCG
>CBDUTM010000149.1:0-5176 GCA_965369985.1 uncultured bacterium
TAAAAGTAAATTCCATCTTAATTGTAACATCTGCGTTTTTAATCGGAAATACACTGCATGCCCAAACTTCCGATAAAATCAAAGATAAAATTTATGATAGGGGAGAAGAATTAGAAGACCTGCGAACTACCATAGAAGACTTGAAGCAAGAGCTGAAACAAAAAAAATCCACCGAAGTAAATGTACTCCAGCAAATTGGGCAACTTGGAAAGAAACTTGATTTCACCAATCGCCTGATAGCACGACTCGGACAGGAGATAGAGATAAGAAATGCAGGAGTAACAGAATCGAGAACTGGGGTGAAGGTGTCAAAAGATCACATTATAAAATTGAAAAAAAGGTTTGCCAGGCGCGCCGTAAAAATGTATAAAACAGGGACTTACAGCGACTTTGAATTGTTATTGACATCGGCAAGCGTCAGTCAGTTTTTCTATCGATTGAAATATATGAAACTTATTAATGACTATGACAGGAAATTGTATTCTTCGATCAGTTCGGCTATCAGAAGTTTAAATGAAAAAGAAAAATATTTATTAAAGGAGATCAGCGAGCGAGAAAACATCATTGATGAAAATGAAAATGAAAAGCGGAATCTATCCAATAACAGGGTAGCCAGGCGGAAATTGCTTAAAAGGGTTCAGAAAGATAAAGGAGCGCTGGCGCAACTTGTAAAGGATAAAGAGATCGCCGCGAAACAAGTGGAAGCAATTATCACCGCTTTGGAAGATGAACGAAAACGATTAGAAGAGCTTGCCCGGTTGCGTAAAGTGCCTATAGAAGAACTTATGTTGGACGCGGAATTCGCGAGTCACAAGGGGAAATTGATTTGGCCGGTAGTCGGCAGAGTGACCGCAAAATTCGGCAGAAGAAGGCATCCGCAGCTCAAGACTATCACCCAAAATTCGGGAATAGACATCGCCGCAAAAGAGGGTGTGGAGGTCGTATCGGTCCTCAGAGGAAGAATTACAAGTATCACCTGGATAAGGGGTTTCGGAAATACGCTTATTATTGACCATGGAGCCGGCTATTATTCAGTTTATACTCACCTCGGGGAGGTTTATGTCATTCCGAACGAAATAGTGGCAAGCGGTCAAAAAATTGCCACGGTCGGCGATTCCGGTTCGGTGGACGGCATAACTCTTCATTTTGAGATCTGGCATAACCGCGAAAAGCAGAATCCCGCGATTTGGCTAAGGAAACCATCATAATTTTGGATATCAACGTTCACATTTCCCAAAATAAGTCTTTAATCCTTCTTACTCAGGCATGGAAGAAAGAAAGGTTGGCTCATGCCATATTGCTTTCAGGGGTTCCCGGTTCCGGGAAAGAAGCCGTCGCTCTGGAAATGGCGAAGATGTTGAATTGTACCGAAGAAGAGTACGCGGCATGCGGAAAATGTTCTGCGTGCAGGCGAGTAGCTTCGTTCGAGCATCCCAACTTCCAATTTATATATCCGCTGCCCGGCGGGTCAAAAGACAAAGATAATCCTGCGGCGAGCCTGAAAGATGAGATCCTTGAGGTTATTCAATCCGAATTAAGCAAAAAGGCATCAAATCCATATTACAGAATTGAAATTCCCGGCGCTAATTTCGTGCGAATTGATAGTATCCGGTTCCTGAAGAATAACTCTTATCTAAAAAATGCCGAGCGGGGGAAGCGGGTTATATTGGTTTCTCGCGCCGAGAAAATGAACGACGAAGCAGCTAACGCTTTCCTAAAGCTATTAGAAGAGCCGCCTGACGATACTTATATTTTTCTCACTTCGTCAAAGCCCGATCTGATGGTTTCCACCATTCGTTCGCGATGCCAGGAGGTTAAGCTAAAACGATTGACTAAAAGTGAAGTGGAAGAAATTCTGGTTTCCGAGACTCTGTCTGCCGAAGAGGCTGTAGCTTATGCAACAGCCGCAAATTGGGATATCGGAAATGCGTTGAGGCTCATTGACGAAGGCGAGTTCGAAAATCGTATGTCGCTGGCAAATGAGATAGCCACGGTGATCACATCCGGAAAAGCGATAGATATTTCCGGAATGAACAGGAAAATAGCTATGGTTAATAAAGAGGGAAAAGAAAAGATCGCGGCTGTTTTTCATCTTGCGCTTAGCTGTCTGTTAGAGAAGAAGATCAATAACAGTAAACGGGTGACAGAGTTAAAAGTGTCTGAATGCTTTGATAAAGCAATTGATTTGGTCAACCGAAATATCTATATTCCGATGATTTTTTCATCTTTGGTTTTCGAAACGCGGAGTATATTAAAGGGTAAAAAGAATCAGGGGCGAGGGATATAATAAGTTGGATAACGTTGTAATACTTAAATTTAAAGGCTCTCGGAGAGAATTCTACCAAAATTATCTTGATCTGCCATTCGGTATCGGGGATTATGCCGTCGTAGAAACAGCTAACGGTGAAAATATGGGTCTGATCACTCAGAAAAACCTCACTGTGGACGGTGAAAGCATAAAAAAAGAGCGAAAGATCCTCAGAAAAGCCAATTCAAATGATATTAAAAGATTAGTTGATAATGAATTAAAAGAGAAAGAAGCATATCAGGATGGAATCGAAAAAGCTTCAAAACTTGGTCTTGAAATGAAGATCACCGATGTGGAAATGCAAATAGACCGGAAGAAACTAACCTTTTATTTCACTGCTAAGGAGAGGGTCGATTTCAGACAGTTAGTAAAAGAGCTCGCAAGCAAATACAAAACCCGAATTGACTTACGGCAGATAGGACCCCGTGATGAGGCAAAGCGTCACGACGGCTGTGGTGTGTGTGGCATACGACTTTGCTGCTCCTCATGGATGTCAGATTTTGAGCCTGTAAATACTCAAATGGCCAAGGAGCAGGATCTGCCTATTAACCCGTCCCGGCTTGCAGGTGTGTGCGGCAGATTGAAATGTTGCTTGAGATATGAACATGATTTTTATAATGATGCCCAAAATTATTTCCCCAAGATCGGAACGAAGTTCAAGACGAAAGACGGGATTGCAGAGGTGGCTAAAATTGATATATTCAGCGAAGTGGTCTATGTGCGGTATCCGACACAGGAATGGGCTGCTCTTAAACTCACTGAATTCGATGCAAAATTCAGCGATATGAGCGTTAACTGACCTGATGGGGGAATTCAAAAGAACTTTAGTAACGGCGGCTCTTCCATATGCCAACGGACCGCTTCACATCGGGCAGATAGCGGGAGCATATCTTCCCGCGGATATCTTTGTCAGATACAACAGATTAGCCGGAAAAGATATACTGTTTGTGTGCGGTACTGATGAATACGGTGTGCCGATAACGATTACAGCGGAAAAAACAGGAAAAACCCCTCAGGTAGTCGTCGATCATTATCATACCCTAATTAAAGACGGGTTTGATAAATTCGGTATAAAATTTGATAATTTTTCCCGCACAACGGCTCCAATACACACAGAAACGGCGCAGGAATTTTTCCTGAAGATATTAGAGAAGGATCATCTCGTAAAACGCGAATCGGAGCAATGGTTCGACACCGATAAAAATATGTTTCTGCCTGACCGTTACGTCACCGGAACATGCCCTCAATGCGGGTCTGCTGATGCGAAAGGCGATCAATGCGAAGTTTGCGGTAAATGGTATGAATCTGTTGATCTTATAGATCCGGTAAGCCAGCTGAGCGGGAAGACGCCGGTACTGAAGAAAACTACCCACTGGTATATGCGGTTTGATAAATTTCAGGATCAACTTTCCGAATTTCTTGATTCCCGGAGTCATTGGAAAGCTAACGTCCTGAATTATTGCAGAGGCTGGTTGAAAGAAGGTCTCGAAGAGAGAGCCGTTACACGTGATCTGGACTGGGGTGTTCCCGTTCCGTTGGAGGAGGCGGAGGGAAAGAAGATATACGTGTGGTTTGAGGCGGTATTAGGCTATATCTCAGCAACGAAAGAGTGGGCTCAGCAGCAGGGAAAGCCGGATCTGTGGGAAGAATATTGGAAAAGCGACGATACACGTCTGATCCATTTTATCGGAAAGGATAATATCTATTTTCATGCCCTGATGTTTCCTGCTATGCTTATGGGTCACGGTGGATATGTGCTTGAGGATGATGTGCCGGCAAACGAATTTCTAAACCTCAAAGGGCGAAAATTATCCACCAGTAAAAATTATGCGGTCTGGCTGCACGAATATCTGGAAAATTTCGAGCCTGACCCGCTTCGATATGTGCTGGCTGCCAACGCGCCCGAAGGGAAAGATTCTGATTTTTCCTGGTCGGATTTTCAATCAAAGAATAACAATGAATTGGCGGATATATTCGGCAATTTCGTCCATCGGACAATAACATTCGCCCATAAATATTTTGATGGAAAGGTGCCGGCAGCTCCGGATCTTTCCGAAATTGACACTAAACTTTTGAAAAGAATGGAAGAATCGGCAAAATCGGTGGGGGATGCTTACGGCAGGTTTAAAGTAAAAGAAGCGCTCCGAAATCTGATGGAATTGGCAAAGGAGTGCAATAAATATTTTAATGAGAATGAACCATGGCTTACGCGCAAAAGTGATATTAAAAAGTGTGCTGTTACTATTAATACAGCTCTTCAAGCAGTTAAAACCCTTGCTGTGCTGGCTGCGCCTATTCTGCCTACCACGTCTGATAAAATATGGCAGATGTTGAAGATCTCGGAAGAGATCAGATGGAGTGATGCGGGCGTTGCCGATCTGAAGGAAGGCGATGAACTTGGAGAAGCTGTTGTTCTCTTTACAAAATTCGAAGATGATATAATTGAAGCCCAGGAGTTAAAATTGAGCGGACCGGAAGTAGCTGAAAAACAACCTAAAATTGATATAGAAACAGTAAAGAGTTTAGGCTTGAAGATCGCCACAGTAATTGAGGCTGAAAAAATACCCGATACGGACAGGCTTCTGAAGCTAAAAATATCCTTAGGCGAAGAGGAAAGGCAGATAGTAGCCGGAATCGGCGAACAGTACGGCACGGAAGATCTGATCGGTAAGAAGATCGTAGTGGTTTCAAACTTGAAGGCGACTAAGATCAAAGGTGTGGAATCCGACGGGATGCTGCTTTCAGCCGAATCAGATTCGGGGCTTGTAATTCTCACTGTCAAAGATGAAGTTCCGGACGGCTCGCCTATAAACTAAGCCCCGGAACGGTTCTGTTAGTGGTTTTCAATATCTCTCCTAAAGAGTCTCC
>CBDUTM010000150.1:0-5174 GCA_965369985.1 uncultured bacterium
ACACCTTTTGAGGGGAATTATTATATTCGTAAAAAATATTTAAAGACCCAAAATATGAAACCAAATTTTATTCCCGGGTTGTGCTCCTATAAATTTTTATATGTTTGGATGGACCTGAAATTGGCAAAGGATAAAGTGGTTAAAAATCTCGGATGGCTTTACTGGTTTCCAAATCCGCTTTTCCCATTTATCTGGTATCGTGTGGGAATACCCGGCTATCATCCCGATCTTGTGATAGAAAAATATTAATCTACTGAATTAAGTTTCGCAATTTTTGCCTAACCCTTCGCAAATTTTTTAGTTGCTCTGAATTTTTATAACCGTTAATATTCACTCCAATGTTACACTAAACATTCGGTGATCGCTTCAAATGATAACTATTGATGACATTAAATCTGCTCGTCCCAATGTATACAAGTATATTAATCCCACTCCGCTATATCATTATTCGGGATTAAGCGACCTTGTGGGCGCGGAAGTATGGGTGAAGCATGAGAATCATCTGCCGGTGGGCGCATTTAAAGTAAGAGGCGGTCTTAACTTCGCAGCCAGCCTTTCAGAGGAGGAAAAGAAGGCAGGATTGTACACTGCTTCCAGCGGTAATCACGGTCAGAGCATAGCCTACGCATCAAGAGCATATGGGATAAAAGCAACAATTGCCGTTCCGGAAGGAGCAAATCCGGAGAAGGTCGCTTTGATGAAGGGAATGGGCGCGGAGGTGCTGACGCACGGCGCGGACTTCGACAGCGCGCGTGAATGGATAATGAAAATCGCCGAAGAAAAAGATGGAATATTTATCAGTCCAACAGATGATGTTTTGATTTGCGGTGTGGGAACTTATACCCTCGAAATATTCGATGAACTGCCGGATGTGGACTACATCTTTGTTCCTGTAGGCGCCGGAAGCGGCGTGTGCGGAACCTCTATTGTCGCAAATTCTCTGAATCCGGATGTCAAAGTTATCGGAGTCCAATCAGAATTGGCGCCAACTATGCAACTAAGCTGGAAATCCGGTGAGCCACTTTCGGGAGAAATGCATACATCTGTTGAAGGGATAGCCACACGGGTTTCTTTTGAAAACACACAGCAGATCATGAGAAAGTATTTATCTGATTTCCTCCTGGTTTCCGATGATTCTATATATGACGCACTAAAATTAATGATTCAGCATACGCATAACCTGACTGAAGGAGCGGGAGCGGCTCCACTTGCTGCGGCTTTAACGATGAAGGAAAAGTTAGCAGGAAGGAAAATAGTTTTGATCATGAGTGGAGGAAATATATCTCTACAGCGGCTAAAATCGGTATTGGGCGATTGAAAGCAGTAAATGCAGGCTGATATAAACCCTAATAATAGTGGTCGCTGGGTGCTCTTAGCCACTATTCTAGGTTCAAGTCTCACATTCATTGACGGCACGGTAGTAAATGTAGCGCTTCCTGTATTGCAATCGAAACTTGATGCAAACGTAACAGACGTCCAATGGGTGATTGAAGGATACGCGTTGATGCTCGCTTCATTAATTCTTGTGGGCGGCTCTCTTGGTGATAAATTCGGAAGAAAGAAATTATTTTCCATAGGAGTGGTAATTTTTATGATAGCCTCCGCATGGTGCGGCTTATCCCGAAGTGTGGATGAATTGATTATTGCCAGATTATTTCAGGGAGTGGGAGGAGCAATTTTAATTCCGGGAAGTTTAGCCATACTGAGTTCTAATTTTGGTGAAGGTGAAAAAGGGAAAGCGATAGGGACGTGGTCAAGTTTTTCTGCGATAACGGCTGCATTAGGACCATTATTGGGTGGATGGCTGATCGATAATTTTTCCTGGCGGTGGATATTTTTTATAAATTTGCCGATTGCTGCGATAGTGCTCTTGATAACTTTTCTTAAAGTTGAAGAAAGTAAAAATAATGAAGACAACCAGAGTCTTGATCTTTTGGGTTCCTTTCTGGTTACTATAGGACTTGGTTTATTGGTCTATGGTTTAATTGAATCATCGGAATTAGGTCTCACTAACTTTTTGGTAATAGGGCTGATTTCTGTAGGGGCGCTGATTTTGCTTCTCTTCCTGTATGTAGAATCAAAGCTTGAATCCCCCATGTTGCCGTTAAGCCTCTTCAAATCAAAAACATTTTCGGGAGCAAATATCTTAACGTTTTTTATCTACTCTGCGTTAAGCGGAGCATTATTCTTTTTCCCTTTCAATCTCATACAGGTTCAAGGTTATACAGCGACAGAAGCCGGAGCTGCGCTGCTACCTTTGATTATTAGTATATCACTCCTATCCCGCTGGTCAGGCGGGTTGATGGATAAATATGGCGCAAAATTTCCATTGGTTTTCGGTTCATTGGTCGTTGCCGTAGGATATTTTTTGTTCATAATTCCGGATTTGGGAGGAAGTTACTGGACGACATTTTTCCCGGGTGTTCTGATACTTGGAATTGGCATGGGCATAATAGTGGCGCCTCTTACTACTGCGGTAATGGGTTCGGTAGGTGAGGGTCGTTCAGGGCTTGCGTCAGGCGTAAATAACGCCATTGCACGGACCGCGGGATTAATCGCGATTGCAGCGGTCGGGATAGTCGTGATGAACATTTTCAGCCACGATCTTGATAAAAATTTAGGATCCATATCTTTAACTGATAAGGAAATTTCCCAAATTGAATCCGGTAAGATCGATCTTGCAGCAATGGATATCCCTGAAAGCGTTGATGCAATTACAGCTTTGTTTATCAAAGGTGCAATTTCAGATTCTTTCGTGTCAGCGTTTCAGGTTGCAATGCTAATATCGGTTATTTTGGCATTGGCGGGTTCCGCCACAGCTTACTTCAGTATGAGCAGTAAATCTAAATTATTCGAATAGTTTAATTTGAATCAAAGGTCAAAGAGAAAAAGTCTGCCCGGATGCGATGGAAATTACTACGTTTTTAAATGATATGCGGTTCTTTTCGAGTGGAAAACCAAAATCGACTCTTGTTATTCGAGCCGTTGCGCTCTTACTGAGTTCCCATCTGAAGCCAAATCCTGCACTGTATTTTAAATCAGATATCTGAAAGTCTTCATTTTCTCTCCACGTAGTTCCGGCATCGAAAAATATGACACCACCTAATGAAAGAGTCAGGAATTTCAATTCGGAAAATATTCGATCCTCAAGATTAAATAAAAATACATTTTCTCCAGAGATAGAGTCCGCAGAAGTGAAGCCTCGAAGCCCCCTAATGTCATTTAGCTTATAAAAATCGGTACGTTCATCAAGGTTGCTTCTTGAGCCGGTGAACGCGTGAAAGGCAAGTGTGTGCTTTGATAATATTTTAGAAAAAACTTTTAAATCGAATTCCCAGATAGTATTTATATTTTTGGAGTTTTCCAAGGTAGTTGTAAAAAGGAATTTTTGAAAAATCCATGTTTTGGAGCCTGAAGGAAAAGCCAGTGTCTGATCGGTAGTGTAACGCCAGAAATCTCTATCGCCCTGAAAAATGGCAGCTGCTTTTGCTGCTCCAAATCCCACTGACGCTCCGAGCGCTAAATCCTCAACTCTTTCCATTTTATTTAATCTTGTAGTCTTTGCAAATCTAAATGACCTGAATCTGATGAATCCCGCAATTTCTCTTAATTTCTGTTGAGAGCTATCCGTTTCAGAATCTTCTACAAATAATGAAAAGGTAGAGATAGATTTTACAAACCTCTTACCGATAACGCGCGCGAGAGAATACCGCTGTGAATTAGATTTTTCCAGAAATTCTTCAGCAGTATCTTTTTTTATTGTCAGATAAGAATTATTCAGCTGAACGGCGTAACTCCATTTTGTATCCAAAGAATATAGAGGTCTGTCAAGCCTAAACAGATATTGAAATTCTCTCGCAGGTCCTGTGCGCGCGGAAGTGCCTAATTCCCATCTGCTTCCGCGAATTCTATTGAAAAGGTGGTTTAAATTCCAGGAATTTCCATCTTCATTCTGTTTCCAACTGAGGCGAAGTGGTGAACCTGTGCCAAGAAGGCTTTGTTCCTGAAGAATGAGCCCAAAAATGTTTTCGTCGTTCACGCGAGCAATCTCTAATCCGATCACTGTCGTCCATAAGTCCCTTGTATATACTGTTACGTCCACACCACCATCCGGGTTAGGCTCAGTGACGATATTTACGCTACCGATGTAATTTTGTTTGCGGAGGTTTCGCTCGGTTTCTCTGAAGAGTTCAAGATCTACCGCGTCCCCTACCTTGAACAAAAATTCCTGTCTGATGATATTTTCCCGTGTTATAATGTGTAATTTGTTCAAAAGCGAAAAATTGATCCCAAATATTTTTTCCTTTTCTGTAAACACGTTAAATCTGACAAGATCTATACTCCTGATGATCAGATTTTCGTTTTTGGGAAGCTCTTCACCTCTAATTGAACTGAAAAATATGATCAACATTAAAAAAATGGACGCAATATTCGTTACAAACCGAATAGCGTGGGGGCTAATGCTGAGAAAATTGTCAGTGGTTCTATTTAAAAAAATAAAGTTCATCAACGTTAAATGTAAAGTTAGGCATCGCTCAAAGCAATAAGAGAGGATATTGGCGGCGATTTATTTTATATTTATCAGGAGGTGAATTAAGCAATGAAAAACGATTCGTTCAAAGATTTTGTTGTGGAACAACTAAGCGGTTTAGCAGATCTGCGTTGCAAAGGAATGTTCGGCGGGTTCGGATTGTACGAAGGAAGTAAGTTTTTCGGCATAATCTCTAAAGGTATACTATACTTCAAAACTGATGAAAGTAGCAGAAACGCCTATATTGAACAGGGAATGAAACCTTTCAAGTTCAGCGAGAATCAGACTCTTAAAAATTATTATGAAGTGCCTGCCGATGTATTGGAAGACAGAGAAAATATTCTTAAATTCGCCGAGACATCCATAGCAATACCTTGAAGCTAACATACTGATTAATATAAATATAGAACCTAATTCAATCAGTTAATAATGTATCTGAATTAGAGCTAATTCCTTGACAAAAGGATTGATAATGCTTAGTTTTTCGGCTACCTAAAGCTCTTGAGCGCGAATTACCTCTAAGAATTAAATAATAAAATGGAGACTTAAAAATGGCAACGCAATCCGAGACAGCATCTGCTGCTCTTGAAAAAGAAGAAATAAAATCTAATTCGGTACCGACAGTAAAAAATTATATAAACGG
>CBDUTM010000151.1:0-5128 GCA_965369985.1 uncultured bacterium
CCCACTCTCACTAACAACCGATAACGGTGCAATGATCGCTGCAGTCGGCACTTATTATTTGGAGAGAGGAATATTTTCTCCCCTGAGTATGAATGTTTATCCAAATCTTGCAATTGGTGAGGTAATTCCACAGTAGATTTGATGATGGATTATCTTAAAGGTTTTTCCTTAACAAGTATTGAGGGTGTGCTTATTACCCTTTTATTAATGGCGTTGTCAGCATTCGTAATTTATTATCTTTATAAAAATATATACCCACCGAAATCCCGATCCTATCGGATAGCTCTCAGAACTTTGCGCTCATTGGTATTTATTATCTTGAGTATCCAAATCTCAATGCTGGTCATCAACTGGTCTACTCTGTCTGAAAAAAAGAAAGAGGTCGGAATACTTCTGGACGGAAGTAAAAGTATGGCTCAATATGAAAACAGCCCTTTCATCGAAATCCTTGAAACCGTTGATCAAATAGCTTCCTCAATTGGAAATGAAGTTGAAGTCAAAAAATATCTCTTTGATTCAGAATTGAGAGATTACAGCACTGATAACCGGGCAGAAGGAGATATAACGGATATATCCAGATCACTGAAAACCTTGTTAAAAGGGAACAGATCAAAAACGATGTCAGCTTTAATATTGCTTAGTGACGGGCAGTGGAATCAGGGTGAGCCGCCGGATTTAAATGCAAATTTTAGCGATATTCCTGTCTATGTGGTGGGTATCGGTGATAAAGAGAGAAGTAAGGATATACGAATCTCGTCTGTAAATGCTAAATCGGTAATGTTTTTAGACGATTCTATGAAAATCAGATTGTCGATACAATCTGACGGGTTTAGCGGTAAAAAGGCAGAAATAAAAATATACGGAGAAGGAATATCGGAGATAATAAAAAATATTTCTCTCCCTGAAGACGGCTTTCTAAAGGATGTGGAATTTTATATATCATTCGACAGCGAAGGGGAAAAGAACCTTCAGATAGAATTATCGAGTCTTGAAGGTGAATTTACCGATACAAACAATAAGCGAAGAAAAATAGTCAATGTTATCTCGAAAAAGAAGACCATACTTCTGCTTGGTGGAGCGCCTTCAGCGGATTATGTTTTTATGAAAGATTTGCTCTTTAGCAGAGAGGAATTTGATGTCACGTCGATGGTACAATCAGGCAGCGACAGATGGTATGAAAAAGGTAATCTTCAGATAGACCCGGATTTCGACCTCTTTGTTTTTGTTGGTTTTCCTTCAGGAGAGAGTTCCGAGAATGATCTGGGATCACTTATGCGGGAATTAAGCAGAAGACCGGCATCACTTTTATTTTTAAACAGCGGCAGCACAGATTATGAGAAACTCAGATCATTCGAATCATTTCTGCCGATCCGATTAGGAAATATTACCGGCGCAGTCCGATACAATGAAGGAATTCTGAATTTGGAAGATGACGGAAAATTTCATCCGTTTACAAAGCAATCTGATTTTCTGAATGAAACATCAGAGGCTTGGCACAATATGCCTCCCGCATATTCCCCTCTTCTTAAATTGAGCCTAAAAGAAAATAGCAGAGTATTGCTGTCTATCGGAACAGGGAATACAGATAGCAAAACCAATTCGCCGGCATTGATAGTCTCAGGGGAGGGATTGAATAAAAGTGCGATGATAATGACGGTGGATTCACACAACTTTGATCGGTTGCTCCGAGGTATCGGCGAGTCATCTTCTACATGGAAAAACAGTCTGATTAACGGCGTGAAATGGCTGTCATCCCGCGAGCGTCCTAAAAAAGTCAATGTGACAACTGATAAGAAAATATATAGTCAGGGTGAGAAAATTCAGTTCACAGCTCAGGTGTACGATGATTCATACGATCTAATTGATGATGCTAACCTATCAGTGGAGATCAAATCCGAATCGGATTCGTCGGAGCTGTTTGAGTTTGACCTGCAAAATCTCACTGATGGGAACTATGCAGGTGAATACCGATCAAAAAATCCGGGAGAATTCCATTATAATGTTATTGCGAAAAGAGGTGATCTGTCGATCGGCGTATTTGAAGGAAATTTCGGAGTGGAAACGTATTCGCCTGAATTAGACAATTTATTCAGAAACGAAAAGTTACTGAAGGCAATTGCAGAAAAAAGTGGAGGGTTGTATTTCCCATTGGAGTCTTTTGATCCGGATTCATTGAACATTGAAAGCAGTGTAATAATAGAAAAATCGGACAGAACTTTTGAAGCGTGGAGCAATCAAATATTAATGCTCGTTCTGCTTACTCTCCTTGCGGTGGAATGGTATATGAGAAAACGCGGAGGGTTATTATAAATAATATTGAGTCAATTATCGGCAAAACGGCACAAGATATAATGTATCCAAATCTTGACACCTAACATAGACACTCGTAAATTAGCGTTTTGGCTAAAATGATGGAGCAAAATTGAGAAGAATCACCATTGTAGGAACAGGTTACGTCGGGTTAGTGACCGGAACCTGTTTGGCAGACCTGGGAAATCAGATAACCTGCGTTGATATTGATGAATCAAAGATCGCGATGCTCAATAATGGAGAGATACCAATTTTTGAGCCCGGTTTAAAAGAACTCATTCAAAATAATGTTTCAAAAGGGCGGCTGAGTTTTTCCACCGAAGTGGCTAAATCTATAAACGATTCGGAGATCATCTTTATAGCCGTTGGGACGCCATCCACTCCTGAGGAAGAAGTTGACTTGAAATACGTAGTAGACGTTGCAAAAACTATCGGAGAAAACCTGAACGATTTTAAGATTATAGTAAATAAGAGTACTGTATCTGTGGGGACGGGTCGCAAAATAGCGAAAATTATAAAAGAGAATTCGAAATCAGATCAGGAATTCGAAATCGTTTCAAATCCGGAATTTCTGCGAGAAGGTTCGGCGATAAATGATTTTATGCGACCGGATCGTATAGTATTGGGGGGTGATTCAGAAAAGGCTTTTGAAATTATGTCTGAAATATACAGGCCGTTATTTCTAATTGAAACTCCCATAATAAAGACTTCGATAGAAACAGCGGAGCTGATAAAATATGCGTCTAACGCTTTTCTCTCGGTAAAGATCTCCTTTATAAACGAAATTGCGAATCTTTGCGATAAAACAGGTGCTGATGTACATATAGTAGCAAAGGCGATGGGGCTTGATGGCAGGATAAGTCCAAAATTCCTTCACGCCGGTCCGGGATTTGGAGGATCATGTTTTCCGAAGGATACGCTGGGACTTGTTCACCTTGCAAAAGATCATGGAGTTGATGCGCTTATTGCAGAAGCCGCAATGAACGTTAATGTCAAGCAAAAGCAGATCATGGTAGATAAACTTAAAAGTCTTTTACCTGAGTTGGATGGTAAAAAAGTGGCGATTCTCGGATTGGCATTCAAACCCAATACCGATGATGTGAGGGAATCACCATCCCTTAATATAATTGAAATTCTTCTGAGGGAGGGTTGCGTCATTCAAGCATATGATCCGATCGCATCGGAAAATTCAAAGAAAATTATACCTGATATAGCCTACTTTGAGGATATGATGGATGCTTGCGAAGGAGCAGATGCCGTCATGCTGATGACTGAATGGAATGAACTGCGGCAAATAGATTTAGAGCAATTAAAAGACAAAATGGCTGAGCCGAATCTGATTGATTGCAGGAACATATATGATCCGCAAAGAATGAAAGATTCCGGGTTCAACTATATTTCTGTTGGCAGAACCATCAGCGATAACGTATAACAATTTATGAGATGATAACGTGAAGACATATTTAGTAACAGGAGGTGCCGGATTTATCGGGAGCAGATTCGTCAATTTTATATTGGAAAAATACGATGATATCAGGGTCGTGAATATTGATAAATTGACATACGCGGGAAATCCTGAGAATATAAAAGAGCTGAGCGACGATGAACGACATATCTTTTGTAAAGATGATATTTGTAATGAGCAACGGATCAAAGAGATCTTTCAACTTTATAAGCCAAATTATGTCGTGAATTTCGCTGCTGAGAGCCATGTGGACAGGTCAATTGGAAAACCTGAGGATTTTATTCAGACAGACGTCTTCGGAACATTTATACTATTGGAAGCTTCGAGAGCATATAAAATTGACAAGTTCATTCAAATAAGTACGGATGAAGTATATGGAAGTACACTTGGCGATCCTTTCCGGGAGACCGATCCTCTTATGCCGAGCAGTCCTTATTCGGCAAGCAAAACGGCGGCAGACCGATTAGCGTATTCTTATTTCAAGACGTATGATCTTCCTGTAATAATAACCAGGGCGTCAAACAATTACGGCTCACACCAATATCCCGAAAAACTTATACCGTTATTTATAACAAATGCGATGGACGACAAACCAATGCCCCTATACGGTGACGGGCTGAATGTTCGTGATTGGCTTTACGTGGAGGATCATTGTGCAGCAGTTGACTTCATAATTTCAAAAGGTGTAGACGGTGAGGTATATAATGTCGGTGGCGGAAATGAGCTGACGAATATCATAATTACAGATACAATTCTCAAAATGACCGGCAAGAGCAGTGACCTGATCAAATTTGTGGACGACAGACCGGGGCACGACAGGAGGTACGCTCTTGACTGCACAAAATTAATAGACCTTGGATGGAAAGCAGAAACCGATTTCGAAGATGCGATGAAAAACACTGTAGAGTGGTACCAAAATAACAGAAGTTGGTGGGAGCCGCTAAAATCGGGGGAATATCTTGAGTATTATAAAAGTCATTATGGTATGGACTTATGAGAATCAGGAACAAAACCAATTATAATGCGTTGATACCAAGGGCGATATTACCTATTATATCTGAACAGGACTTTATGATAAATTTAATAATTACAAGGACATATACACTGTGAACCTTAATTTTACCCGGGTTATACTCTCTAATTTAGCACTGATATCGCTGCTTTTATCTGTCAATGCAACGCAATTAAAGGCTCAGAGGCGAGCCACCACGGAAATGGACAGAGTGCGGCTCGAGCTGAATAGGGAAAAACAGAAAATGCTCGCAGACAGAAGAGAGAAATTGAAAGAAAGAATGTAGGATCTAGAGGATCAGGTTCTCGATGCCACATTAGATCCGAAAGAATATAACGACG